>JABMPG010000292.1 GCA_013203855.1 bacterium | reverse complement strand
TGGGACAGGATCTCTCGGCGGCGGAGATCGAAGCCCGGCATCAGATGCGGCAGATCGTCGATCTTCTCACTTCCGAAATCCCCTTTTTCCGGGGGGCCACGCTCTACTCCATCGCGCCACAGATCGGCGTGAGGGAAAGCCGCCGAATCCTCGGGCGGGAATATGTGACCCTCGACGACTACAGAGTCGGCCGGCGTTACCCCGACGCGATTGAATGCGTGAACTACAACGTGGACATCCACAGCCCAGACGGCTCGGGCACACTCCACATCCGCCTGCCGAAAACCGCCTGGTACGAAATTCCTTTCGGATGCCTGGTCCCGCGCGACGTGGATAATCTGCTCATCGCCAGCCGCTGCATCTCCGTGGACCACGCCGTGCATTCCAGCGTGCGGATCATGGCGCCGGTTTGCTCCCTCGGTCAAGCGGCGGGCACGGCCGCGGCGCTGGCGGTTCGCCACGGGATCGACCCGGTCGACCTCGATCGCGCCGATCTGCTCAGGCGTTTGAGATCTCAGGGACGATACTTGCCGGCCTTTGACCCGGAAAAGCAGTTGACCAACCCAGATGGCGCGACCACGAATTGAAGGACACGTGCCAACGTGGAAGAACGACCATGCGCCAGGAGGAGTAACCTCGAAAATGCTGCTGAAGAGATTCCTTTTCAACCAATCGAGCCCGAGGATCACAAAACGAATGATGCCGCTGTTGACGATGGCCCTGCTCATCTGCGCCGCGCTGTCAGGAGCCGCTCTGTCTCCTGCCGCCGAGGCAGAGTGCAACGCCGAGATTGTCTTTCCAGATGATGCGCGGATCATCGACGTGACGAAGCCGCCCTACAACGCAAAGGGCGACGGCGTGCACGATGATACGGCGGCTATCAACGCGGCCCTGAAAGATTTCAACAGCAGCAAGGCCGATTACTCGCCGGACCGGTTCATGTCCTATACCATCTACCTCCCTGAGGGGACTTACCTGGTGTCCGATACGCTCGAGGCGCGGGTCGCTCGCGACAAGACGGGCTCGGGCGTGCGACTTGTCGGACAGGGCCGGGATCGCACGATCATTCGACTCGCTGACGACACGCCTGGCTTCGACAACCCTCAGCGCGACAAGAACATCGTGCGCATGGCCCCCGACGGGGCGCAGCCAAATTCGGCCTACGGGAATTATGTCCAGCATCTCACGGTGGACGCGGGCGCCGGCAATCCAGGCGCGTCCGGCATCCGCTTCGACGTGGCCAACAGCGGCGCGATGGAGAACGTGCGCATCCGTGGCGAGAAATCGGGCTGTTACGGCCTCGTCTTTCGCGGAACATGCGGGCTGGGCTACGTCCGGGACGTGACCATCGAAGGATTCCAGGTTGGGGTTTACCTGGACAGCGCGACGGTGAACAACATCGCCTTTGAGAGGCTCACCCTCCTGGATCAGGGCGCGTGCGGCATCCTGAACGAGGCGAAGAATATCCAACTCCTCGACCTGACCAGCCACAACCGCGGACCCGCCATCCGCGCAGTGGACCCCATGGCGGTCTGCTTTCTCCTCAACGCGAAACTCGAGGGGACCGGTCCGGGGCCGGCCATCCATCTCGTATCGCCTTCTTTTCTCTATCTGAGGGACGTGGAGGTCAAGGGCTATACGGCCCCGGTCCAGGTCTCGGGCGACTACACCGCACCCCTCCCGGCCGGCCCTTCGATCGACGAGTGGTGGTCCTTCGAGGCGCCCTTCATGGCGGGCAAGAAGATGCGGTCTCTGCGTCTGCCCATAAAGAATACCCCCACTTTCTACAGTTCAAATCTGGAAGACTGGGCGAGCGTCATGGACTTCGGCGCGACGCCCGACGATGATTCCGACGACGACGCGCCGGGCATTCAGAAGGCCATCGACTCGGGAAAGCCGGTGGTCTATTTCCCCCGAGGGTTCTACACCCTCAAGACCGACGTCGTGGTCCGGGGTGGTGTGCGCAAGGTCGATTTTCTCTTCTCGCGGATTCAGAATGGGGACGACACCGAGGCTCGGATCGTCGTGGAGGACACGAACCACCCCGAGGTCGTTCTGGAGAACTTCGTCCAGATGATCCCCATGGTTCACAACAGCGCCAGCGCTGTGGCCTTTCGAAATCGCGGACCCGACCACGCCCTCATCTCCGTCGGCGACAAGGCCACGGGCGACCTGTTCGTCGAGAACGCCGGCCCCCACACGACCATCGAAGTGCGCAACGGCGTCCATGCGTGGCTGCGGGCAATCAATCGCGAAAAATCGGGACTGCTCAACGACGGCTCGACCGTCTGGTCCTTCGCCGACAATATCGAAACCATGCGCCGGCGCGGCAGCGGTGACACGAAGATCAGTCCTATCCGAACGGTCAACGGCGGCCGCACCGAGATCATCGGGGCTTGTATGGACGCCTTGCAGGTCGCGCACGTTCCCGCCGATGGATCGCTGATGAGCAGTGAGGATTCCGAGATCTCTGTCACCTGCGGGGGAGAGATTCGCAGGAAGGGCGAAGAGATCGGCTCCTGGCCGGTTCACGTGACGGAGATCCGGAACGGGGAGAAGACCCGGATCACCGAGGAGCAGGCGCTCTATTTCACCTCCGAGGGACAGGAATTCCCCAAACGCTTCGTCATCCCCATGTATCGCTCGCCCCGGGAATAAGAACCCGGCTAGCGGTTCGATTTCTTTTCCGGTTTCAAGTTAGGATACAATCTCGGTCAGGCAAGACCAGCAAGAGGGAAATATGACAGCGATACGCAATGTATTCGGCATTCGACCTATCGAAAACAAGAAGCAACACATCCTTCCGCTCATCCTGCTTGGAGCGGCGCTGCTGATTCCGAGCCAGGGAAAGGGGACAACCGTGCCCGTGAAAAATGACCTGTATCGAATAGAAGTCTCTGAAAGTGGCGACCTTACCTTGCACCGGAAGGACGCTCCTCCCCGCCTTTTTCAACCGCGCTTCACCGTGCTCTTCTCCTCCACAGATCCGGACATGGCCCTCCGCCCCGCCGACACGAAAGGCGTCCGGTATAACGTGCCATCCTGGCAGACCGGGAAGAAGGAGCAATCCGGCGGGGTCGTTCAGGTCACCGACCTGCCGGTCGGCGACGGGTTCGATCCGGAAATCCTGGGCGGGGATACCGAGGGCCGCACGGCGGACGTTTTCCGCGCAGCGCCTCTCGCGAGCATTGCCGCTTCGGGCGTCCAGGTCGCGGACGGGCAGATCACCTGGACTTTCCCCGAGCACCCGGGCTTTCAAATGGCGGCCTATCTCATCCTGCCTGCCGGCGAGGCCGATCCGATCCTGACCATGACCCTGACCCCACGCCAGGAGGGCTGGTACTCTCTGGGCTACACTGGCGCCCCGGCCGTGGACCCGGAGCGGCTCGACGAGGTCTGGCAGCCCATGATCTGGCAGCAGAAACGTTTCCCCCACCGTTCTTTTCTAACCTTTTCTTCTTTCTGCACAATCCCGGCGACGCTGGCCGAGTGGGACGGCGCCACCGTCGGCGTCGTGGCCGACCCGGCGGAACTGCCGTTCATGCCTTTGCCGACCCGGGACAACCCCCTTTTCGGCGTAACGGTCCGCAATCTGGCGGGGTTGGCCCAGCCCATCGTCTTCGCGCCGGTTTTCGGCGGCGACAATTCGCGGCGTCGGGTGGGGGAGGCGTACTCCTTCACCCTTCGCCTCGTCGTTCATCCCGGCAGTCTGTCCGACACGTTTGTCTATATGGCTCGCCGGATCTACGATTTCCGCGACATGCGATCCAATTCCTTCACCACCCTCAACCAGACCCTTCAGAACATGATGGAATACAGCCTGAGCGAATACGCTGTTTTCGACGAAACCCTCAAGGGCTTCTCCTACCAGACCGACGTGCCCGGGTCGGTGAAAAACGTCTCCTCCCTCCACCCGATGTCGCTGTCCCTCGTGACGGACGACGCGGAGTTCTACGAACGCCGCGCACGGCTCCTCGTCGAGTTCATGCTGTCGCGGGAAAACAATCTTTTCACCCTGGACCCGAACGTAAAAGGACAGGGCGCGAAGACGGGGATGAACGGACCGTGCGCATCCGTGGCCGAGCTGCTGGCCCTTTACATCATCTCCGGACGCAACACCCCGGTCTTTCTCGAACTGGCGAAACAACAGGCCGAGAAGGAGGAGGGGCCGACCTGGCACAATCAACTCATGTTCTATCGTGCGACCGGCGACGCCTCCTATCTCGAAAAAGCACAGGCTGGCGCCGACTCCTATATTCAGGAAAAAGTCGAAACGGCCCAGACCGAGTGGGAAGGCAGGGGATCCTTCTTCTGGACCAGTTTCAACGCCGACTGGATCGCCTTGTTCGACCTCTATGAGGAGACGGGTGAGAAGCGATACCTCGACGCGGCACACGAAACGGCCCTCCGCTATATTCAGTTTGTCTGGTACGCCCCGAGGGTCCCAGACGAGATGGTCACGGTGAACGAGGGGAACCAAGCGCCTGTCTACTGGTATCTGAAGAGCCGCACCAAGGGCCCGATGCCCGTGCCGGAAACCACCGTCCCGGCATGGCGGGTTTCGGCCATCGGCCTCACACCCGAATCCGCGGGCACGAGTCACGGCCATCGCGGCATCTTCCTGGCCAACCCGATGGCCTACATGCTGCGCCTCGCGGGCGCGACGGGGGACGACTTCCTGGCCGACACCGCCCGGTGGGCCGCCATCGGACGCTACGCCAATTTCCCCGGCTATCACATGAACACCGCCCGCACCACCGTCTATGAGCAGGCCGATTACCCCATGCGCCCCTTCGAGGAACTCAGCTACAACTCCTTCCATTTCAACCACGTCTTCCCCCAGATGGCCTTTCTGATCGACTACCTCGTGTCGGAAGCCAAGGTCCGTTCTCGGGGACAAATCTCCTTTCCGGGCCTCTACGCCAAGGGCTATGCCTATCTTCAGAGCAACATCTACGGCTATGAACCGGGCTCTTTCTACGGCGATGACGGCGTCTGGCTGTGGATGCCAAGAGATCTGCTGCGCACCGACAACATCGAACTGAACTACATCTCCGGCCGCGGAAACGGCAACCTGTACATGGCCTTTTCCAACGAATCCCAAGAGCCCGTCACCGCGCGGGTCAACGTGAATTCCCAACTCGTGGCATTCGAAAAGGGCAGGGAATATCCGGTTCGAAGGATTGCTCAGAACGGCGAAGAACAGCGGAGCGTTCTCGTTGATGGCGGCCTGGAGGTACGGGTCGCACCGATAGGCATCACGGCTCTCATCGTCGAAGGCGCCCCGACTCGGCCGAGATTCCAGAACCGCTTCGGCGGAGCCGAAGCCCTCCCCGCGAAAAGCTTCGCTACCATCGACCAGGGCGGCACACACGGCATGCTCCTCTCCTTCGGGCCGTCGCTCACGTCCGCCTATGTCTACCTCGAAGCCACCTCCCGGGAGATCCGCCAGGCCGTGCTCCAATACCGGATAGGCGATCGCTCCGGCGAAATCGCGGATGACAGTTACCCCTTCGAGTTCACCGTTCCCCTCGAGCCGGAAGACACTTCCTTCGCCTTTCGCATCCTCACCACGAACCCGGAGGGGAAGACCGAACGGAGCGAAGAGATTCTCCTTGAGAAATAGGCATCGCGGCGTCACGCGAAGAGGGCGCATCTCCCGAAGGCGCGTAAGCGTTTTGTTTTCAACCAGGGCTATCTGAAAGGGGGCTGCAGTGCAGACCTGCCCCCTTTGCAGGCTTGTCGTTTTGCCCATCTTCTACACCGCGATTTTGCAGCTCCGGTGGCTTGGTCCTCGTTCAGGCACACAACGTAGCGGCCACCCCTCGTTGTCCAGGATCATACCGACGACCATCAGGCAGGTGCACCCGCCGCGCCTCTTCGATGGCCCCGCCCCTCCAAGTGAGGGCGCACAAAACAGAAAAGGCGGCCCGGTCTGGGCCGCCTTTTCGGGGGACATCTTCGAGCATCCGGCTTCTAGCGCTTGGAGAACTGGAACCGCTTGCGGGCGCCGGGCTGACCGTATTTCTTCCGCTCTTTCATCCGCGCATCACGTGTGAGAAAGCCGGCTTTTTTCAGGGCCGCGCGCAGGGCCGGATTGGAAAGGGCCAGAGCGCGGGCGATACCGTGCCGGATGGCGCCGACCTGGCCGACATGACCGCCGCCACGCACCGTCACGACGATATCATACTTAGTGAGAGTGTGAGTTTCTTTCAGGGGCTGGCGCATGATGTTCTCCAGCAGAGGCCGCTCGCCGAAATACCGGTTCCAAGGCTCATGGTTCACGGTGATTTTGCCCTTGCCCGGACGCAAATAAACACGAGCCGTCGACGTCTTTCGACGTCCCGTGGCGATAAATTGTTCCATGCTTTCGCTCATCTCAGCCTATCCTCTCGAAAATCAGTTCGTCAGCTCGACCTGGACCGGTTTCTGCGCATCGTGGGGATGCTCGGGTCCGGCATAGAGCCGAAGATGCTTCATGGTCGCGTCGCCCAGACGGGTGTGAGGCAGCATGCCCTTGACGGCCAGCCGGAGCATCTCCGTCGGTTTCTTGGCGTGAAGCTCACGGGCCGTGGACTGGCGCAGGTTACCCACCCATCCGGTGGCTCGGTAGTACATCTTCTCGTCCCACTTCTTGCCGGTCAGCTTCACCTTGTCGGCGTTCACGACAACGACATGGTGATGCATGTTGGCATGGGGCGTGAACCGCGGGGTGTTCTTGCCCCGGAGCACATAGGCGATGCGAGCGGCCAAGCGGCCCAAGGTCTGACCCTCGGCGTCTACCACAAACCACTTTTCTTTGAGATCGTTTGCTTTAGGTGTGTATGTCTTCATCGGTCGTGTCTCCACGTCTCCTTCGTCCAAATCACAGAAGGACATGTATAAGCGGACGGCCTCCCCCTGTCAAGCAGAAAGTTCAGGTTTTCTTGCGCGTGGCCTTCTTCGTAGCAGAAGCCGACTTTTTTCTGGCTGACTTTTTCGGCCTAGCAGATATCGCTGCGGCAGAACCCTTTGCCCCCGGTTCGGGAGCGAGACCTTCGGTCTCCCGCACGATCTCATTCATATAGACAGTGGGCAGGAGAATCTTCCCGAGAGGCGTGGCCAAAGCGGCCATCTGTCCTCTCAGGATACCGTAAAGTATCGTGCCGCCGTTCACCCGGATAAGGTACTGCATTTCTTCCTCGGTGGCGTCCTCGGCAAAACGGAAGAAACCTGTGATCTGGGCACTGAAACAGTATCCGAGCCTGTCATTCTCAACCGGAACGGACAACTTCACCTCAAGCTCCAACATGTACTGAGACGGATCCGTGTCATTCCTGAAGACCTCGTACCTGACATTAGGCCCCGCCGGATCTGAATCTTCTTCCGGTTGGTCGTACCAAGTCTCATAGTGAAGACGATCAATGGCGAAATCTTCGAGATTCAGGATCTTTCGCATTTTCTGTGACTCCTATGCAGCCATCGGTAATTCGATTGTCCCTGCATCCCCCACCGATAGCCTGTGGTCCCCGTTTGAGGAGAACCGGCTTGTGTCCCTGCGGACACCCGCCAACGTGGAGGAATACTCCCGTTTCTGGCGATCCTCTGCCAGTCGGCGCATCCTCCGCCGCGAAGATTCCTGAGCCTCGCGCCGGAGGACTTGAAGGTCCATGAACATCCTCAATGCTACCTCGTGGGACTTGCTTTGAAGTGCGCCGTTCTCATAGCGGCTCAGCGTCACCTCGCCCCATCCCAGTTCGGCGGCCAACTCCTTCTGGGTGTAGCCACAGTTCTTCCGGAATGCGACAATCTCCTCCGGCTGAAGGAGGCCGTGCTTCTCCCGATAGGCCCGATAGGCCGCGACCAGAGGGTCGCCCTCAGGGCGCGAATCGTCGAACTCCGCACTGCAAGTTGGGCAACGCCAGAAGCGGCCATCCACCACAAATTCCTCGCCCCTCACTTCGACACTTTCCTTCTCCAAGACCTCTTTCGCGCCCAGAGTTCCACACGCCGGGCATATTGTTTCATTCCGTTTCATCTGGTTGCTCCTTAGCCCTGGTTGTCTTCGCCACATTTCTGGTCTGCCAGCCCGATCGGCCCTTGCGGATCAGGCGTGCAAAGGGCATCCGTCTCTTGTATCGACCTGTTCAACTTATCATATGATAAGTTTCTGTCAATAAGCTATTGATATCTTTTCTTCATTACTGACGGTGCGCCCGCGGGGGAGTGACCGCTCGCTCACCTCAGATAAAGATCCGAATACTTTGCTTTCAGATAATCCAGAAACGGCTCTGTGCGAAGCGGCTCGCCCGTGACCGCCTCGACCAGTTCCGGCGCCAGCAGCCGGTGGCCCCTGCGGTGGATATTCTCCCGCAGCCACTCCGTCAAAACCCCAAGATTTCCTCGGGCAATATGATCGTCCAAATCCCCGATATCCCGCCGGGCCTTGTCGAAAAACTGCGCCGAATACAGATTCCCCAGCGCATACGTTGGGAAATAGCCCACCAGACCCCACGCCCAGTGGATATCCTGCATGCAGCCATCCTTGTCATCGGTTGGAACAATACCCAGGTACTCCTGCATCTTTTCGCCCCACGCCTCGGGCAGATCCGCCGCCGCCAGATCTCCGTCCAGCAGCGCCCTCTCCAGTTCGAACCGCAAAATGATATGTAACGAATACGTCGCCTCGTCCGCCTCAACCCGGATCAGCGAAGGCCGGACATGATTGATGGCGCGGTAGAAAGTCTCCAGGTCCACGCTCTGCAGCTCGATGGGAAAATAACTTCTCAACTTCGGGAAAAAATGCGTCCAGAAGGACAGCCCGCGCCCCACCAGATTTTCCCACATTCGCGATTGAGACTCATTAATCCCCAGCGAAACCGTCGAGCCCAGCGGCGTCCCCCAGTCCTCCTCCCGCAGCCCCTGCTCGTAAAGCGCATGCCCCCCCTCATGAATCGTGGAGAAGATGCTCGACGCCAGATTCTTCGCCGAAAGCCGGGTCGTGATCCGCACGTCCGACGGATGCAGCCCGGTAGTGAAGGGATGGGCCGACTTGTCCTGCCGCCCCCGATCGAAGTCGAACCCCATCGCCCCGAGGACTTCCATCCCGAAATCCCACTGCGCCTGGACGCCGAAACTCCGCCCCAGAACCGTCAGATCGGGCGGGCGTGGCGAATCCGCGATCTGCTGGACCAACGGAGCGATGGCATCGCGCAGCCCGGCAAACAGAGTCTCGATCGCATCGCCCGTCATACCCCGCTCATACCCGTCCAGCAGCGCGTCGTACCGGGTCTGCCCCTCTTCCTTCAGACAGTCCGCCTCCTCGCGCTTCAAATCCAGCAGCCGCTCGAGATGGGGCTGGAACCGCGCGAAATCGTTCGCCTCTCGGGCCTGGGTCCACACCGCCACCGCGTTGGACTGAGCCACTGACATCTCCCGCACCAGCCGCTCCGGAATCCGCGTCGCCCGCCGATAGTCCCACGC
>JABMPG010000291.1 GCA_013203855.1 bacterium | reverse complement strand
GATCTCCGGCGACGGCAAGTGGGTGAGCTACGTGCTGCAATTCAGCAACACGAAGCCGGAAGACGCGAAGCCGGTCCTGCACATCCTCAATCTCGAGACCGACCAGGACGTGGAGGTGCCGAATGCCACCGGCGGCACATTCTCTGAGGACTCGCGCTGGATCGCGTATCAGATCGATCCGAGCGGTGGAGGAGGTGGACGAGGCGGTGGCGGTCGGGGAGTGCCAGGCGGTTCTTCGACAGGCGCGGTGGAAGCCGGGCAGGAGTCCGAACAGCGCGGTGAAGAGGCAGAGGAGGAGCCACGCCGTGCCGAACTCCGAAACTTGACCACCGGCGACGTGCGGTCGTGGCTGAACATCCAGTCGTTCACCTTCTCCGAGAACTCGACCCACCTGATTCTGCAGCGACGCCCATCCGAGGATGCCGAGGGCGGAGGTGGTCGGGGCGCCGGCGGCGGCGGTGATACGCCCGAGGGCCCGCTCGGAGTGGATGTAATCGTGCACGACCTCACTACCGGGCGCGACCTGCTCCTCGGCAGCGTCGGCGACATCTCGTTCAACAAGGAAGGCGATCTTCTCGCCTACACCGTCGACGCCGACATGAAGGATGCCAACGGCCTGTCTGTTCTCGACCTGGAGAGCGGCCGAATGCATGGGCTCGACAACGATGCGAAGAGCTACAACCGGTTGACGTGGAACAAATCAGGCACTGCGCTGGCCGTGTTGAAGGGGCTCGAGGTCGAGGACATGCGGGAACGCGCCAATGTCCTGATCGCATTTCCGGACGTGCGCGCGGCGCTGGACGGCGATGCGCCGCCCTCTCCGGTGACCCTCGATCCGGCTACGGCTGACGGCTTCCCGGAGGGCTGGGTGGTGAGCGATCGCGCCACCCTCAGCTGGAGCGCCGACAATGGGCGGGTGTTCTTCGGCATCAAGGAGCAGGTCGAAGAGCCCGACACGGAACGCAAGGGGACCGACGAGGGCACCGACGAGGTCGCCAACGTGGACGTGTGGAACACGCTGGATGAGCGGATCCAGTCGCTCCAGATGAGGCGCGCCACAACCGACCAGAACTTCACCTTCCAGCAGGCCCTTGATGTGGCAACCGGAACCTTCATCAAGCTCGCCGACGACACCATGCGGGAGCTCGAGGTCGCGCCGGAGGGACGCTGGGCGGTGGGCCGTGATACGCGCGGCTACATCCATGACTACAATCCTGCCGCCGCCAACCTCTACCGCGTTGATACGTCCACAGGTGAGCGCACGCTGATGCTGAGGAATCAGCTCACGGGTGGCGGATTGTTGGGCTTCTCGCCCGACGGACGCCACTACCTGTACTGGAAGGAGCTCGAGATCCAGGCATACGACCTCGACGCTGCTTCCTCCCGCACGCTGGGCGGCGACACCGCGCCGACCTTCGTCAACGTCGAGGACGATCATGCCGCGCCCAAACCCTCCTACGGTATCGCCGGCTACACAACCGACGGCACGGCCGTCGTCGCCCGGGCCCGCTACGACCTGTGGGTGCTTCCCTTCGACGGTTCCGACGCCCGCAACCTCACCAACGGCGAGGGGACCGACAGCGAGATCCGGTTCCGCTACGTCGATCTGGACCCCGAGGGCCCGCCTACCAGTGGCCGCGGCGGCGGTTCCGCATCGAGAAAGATCGACATCTCGAAGCCCCTGACGCTGTCGGCATACGGCCAATGGACCAAGAAAGCTGGCTTCTACGAACTCGCCGACGGCCAGCTGACAGAGATCGTCTACGAAGACGCCATGTTCAGCACCCCAACAAAGGCGAAGGGGGACGACAAGTTTCTCTTCACCCGCCAGACCTTCGAGGAGTTTCCCGATCTACGCGTGTCGGGCCCAGATTTCGGTGCCTCGACGAAGATCACCGACGCCAACCCACTACAGGCTGAGTTTCTGTGGGGCCACCGCATTCTGTTCGACTACGAGAACAGGGACGGCGTGCGATTGCAGGGGATCCTGGCATTGCCCGATGATTACCGGCCGGGCGAGAAGCGCCCCATGCTCGTGACCTTCTACGAAAAGAGCTCACAGGGACTGCACCGCCACACGGCGCCCTCCTACCTGGGGGGGATGGGCTCCTCGCCCATCCAGGCGGTGAGTGAGGGTTATCTCACCATGCAGCCCGACATTCACTTCCGAACCAGGACGTCGCACTCCGACATGCTCGAATGCGTCGAGGCCGCGACCCGTAAGGTGATTGAGATGGGTTACGCGGACCCCGAGCGCATCGGCGTTACCGGGCACAGCTACGGCGGCCAGGGGGTCGCCTTCATCGGCGTGCGCTCGGACATGTTCGCGGCCATCGGGATGGGAGCCGGCGTCACCGATATGTACTCCGATTTCAGCCAGAACTGGGGATGGACCTACGAGATCAACAGCGGCACCGGCGCCAACGCGCACAACTACTACATCAACGGCCAGGGGCGCCAGGCCACCTCACCGTGGGAAGACCCCGATTTGTACATGTCCGAGTCGGCCCTCACCCACGCCCCCCAAGCCCAGACGCCCTTCCTGATCATGCACGGCACCTCGGATCCTACCGTTGCGTTCCAGAACGCCCTCGGCCTCTACAACGCCTTGCGCTTCAACGGCAAAAGCGCAGTTCTCCTGGCCTATCCCGGCGAGGGACACGGGTTGCGCGGACTCGCCAATCGAAGGGATCTGACGGTCCGGTATTTTGAGTTCTTCAACCACTACCTGAAGGACGAGCCAGCCCCAGATTGGATGACCGAGGGCGTACCGTATCTGAAGAAGGACTCGAAGAGATCAGGGGGCTCCTGAGAGTTCCCCTGTTTATGCTTCGGGGGAGTCTTCGGGAGATGATGGAGTTGGGATTGGTGGGAAATGCTGAGATCAGCCGATACCACCCCTCCCTTTTCCCATCCCCTTCCCCAGGTGCCCCGAAGTGGAGGGTTCGGATCCAGGAGGAACGGGTGGGCCCATCCCCATTCCCCTCCCCCCGTGAAGCGCCCGGCGAACCTGTTCCGCCGCGTCCTGGGGTGACTGCCCCTGCCGCATGAGCTGTCTGACCTGTCCACCGAGGCGCAGCATCTCATGTTCCCGAGTCCGTTGACGCAGGGCCTCATGAAGAACCTCCAAGGCGCGTTCGGCTGGTACGCCGGATTCCACCAGATCGGCCAAAACCAGCACCGCCATGGGAGAAACTCCCCCGCTCGACCCGGGCCCTACCCCTTCCCCCTCACCAAGACGACGAAGGGCATCTGCTCCCACCCCTCTCTGAAGGGCATCGGCCCCAGCCATCAGCAAAGGCTCGCCCGCCCCTGCTC
>JABMPG010000290.1 GCA_013203855.1 bacterium | reverse complement strand
GGTAATCTTCATTCCGATCCGCGCCACCTCGCCCAGACTTCTCACGGACATCCGACCCGCAATCGTTCTCTCCATTTGTGCCTTCTCTCAGGCTTCGATCCGCCGAATCGATCCTACACTTTCGGAAGAACGCTGAAAACGGGAACTCGCCCCGAAACCGCTTTACACTCCTCACCCCCTTCTCCATAATGCCTTTTTGCCTGGGCAGGAAAGGCTTCGGGAAGGCCCGGAGAGCGAGAAACAGACATGGAAGAGGCGCTGCAACATTTCTTTGAGGCACGGGGCACGCTCCCGTTGCTTCTGATCCTCGCCGGAGCCATCGCCGTCCTGGTCAAGGGCACCGACTGGCTCGTCGACGGCGCGGTCGGTCTCTCCGAACGCCTTGGAATCTCCAAAGTCATTATCGGCGCCACCATCGTCAGTTTGGGCACGACCACGCCCGAAACGGCCGTCTCCGTCCTGGCCGCTTTCCGGGGAATGCCCGATCTCGCCCTCGGAAACGCCGTCGGAAGCATTATCTGCGACACCGCCCTGATCTTCGGCCTCTCCGCCGTTCTGGTTCATCTGCCCAAAGATCCCTTCATCCTCAACCGCCACGGCTGGATCCAGTTCGGCTCGGGCGTTCTCCTCGTCGTCGTCTCCTTCCTGTTCTACGATGAAGTCCTCGACCGGCAGATCATCCCCCGCGCGATCGGTTTCGTCTTCATCGCCCTTCTCCTCGGCTATCTCTACATCTCGGTCCGCTGGGCTCGCAAGCACGTCGTCGAATACCAGAAGGTCGACCTGATCGATGAAGAACGCGAGCGGTTGCACCTGGGCATGTCGGTTCCGGTCAACGCCGGAATGCTCCTGGTCGGCCTCTTCATGGTCCTTGCGGCCAGCAACATCGCCGTGCCCAACGTCCGAGTCCTCTGCGTGCGCTGGCACGTGCCGCCCGCCATCCTCTCGGCCACCCTCATCGCCTTCGGCACCTCCCTGCCCGAACTGATTACCGCCATGGCCAGCATTCGAAAAGGACATACCGACCTCCTCATCGGCAACGTCATCGGCGCCGACATCCTCAACGTCCTCTTCGTCATTGGCGCCTCGGCCTGCGCCGTCCCCCACCTCGTCGTCGACCCCCTTTTCTTCCGCCTCCACTTCCCCATCATGATCCTGGTCCTCGTCCTCTTCCGCCTCCATATCTTCTTCAGTCGCGACCGCTTCGCCCGCTGGCCCGGGTTTGTCTTCCTCGCGGTTTTCGCCGTCTACATCATTTCCAATGTGGTCTTCTCCCCACCGGCCCCTTGAGTGGCAAGGAAGGACACGGCCAATGCTGAGACGACTCGGTAGACTTGTCACAGCTTGATCTATTGAAATACAACGCCTTCAATATGGACGAGATACCGGAAGATCTCGAGCTGCTCTGCATCGGCGAGAAAGACCGATACCTCTGGCAAAACGACCAGCCGGTCAAGAAAAAGCAGGACATCAGAAGAACGGACGGCTCGCACGAGTCCGGCCCTGCTGCGCCTCATGATCCCCCGCGAAACCCTTGACACCCCCGTCCCATGCCCTTCATACTGACGTTGGTTTTCGATGGTGTTCTCCCCGGCCGGATCTTCTCACTGCACCCGGCCTGACCTCTTTGCGTCGGAAAGGAATCGGGACATGACTACTTCGCTGATCGCTTTGCTGGTCTTTGTCGGGCTGGGCGTGCTGCTGGTACTCGTTGGCATCGGGATATACAATTCGCTGGTCCAACTCCGGCAGCGGGTGAAGAATGCTTGGGCCCAGGTCGACGTCCAACTGAAGCGGCGCTATGACCTGATCCCGAACCTGGTCGAGACGGCCAAGGGCTATATGGCTCACGAGCGTGGCACCCTTGAGGCCGTCATCAAGGCGCGGCAGCAGGCCATCGACGCCAGCGGAGTCGCCGAGCAGGCCCAGGCTGAAAACATGCTCACTTCCACCCTGCGATCTCTCTTCGCCGTCGTTGAGGCCTACCCCAACCTCAAGGCCGACCGCAACATGATGGCCCTCCATGAGGAACTGACCTCGACCGAAAACAAGATCGCCTTCGCCCGCCAGTTCTACAACGATTCGGTCATGACCTATAACACGAAGATCCAGACCGTTCCCGCCAACATCGTCGCCGGCATGTTCGGTTTCAAAGACGAAGAGTTTTTCGAGATCGAGGAAGCGGCCCAGCGCGAGGCGCCAAAGGTGCAGTTCTGAGCCGGGATGCGAGAGACCGAGCTGTACCCACCCCTCAAGCGCTTTTTGGAGTCCCAGGGCTACGCCGTCAAGGGCGAGATAGGCGACTGCGACGTCGTGGCCGTGCGGGGTGACGAAGAGCCGGTCCTCGTCGAGATCAAAACCCGCCTCAACCTCCAGGTTCTCCTCCAGGCCGTCGAACGCCTCGGCGCGTCCGACAAAGTCTACGTCGCCGTCCCACCCGACTGCTCCACCCTCCGCACCCGCCGCCGCACGGTCGTCAGACTTCTTCGTCGGCTCGGCCTCGGCCTTCTCGTGGTGTGCCCCGAAGGCCCGGTCGACGCCGTGCTCGACCCCGGCGACTATCAGCCGCGCAAGCGCAAAGCCCACACCGACCGCCTCCTTGCCGAGTTCAGCAAACGCGTGGGCGATCCGAACCTCGGCGGCAGCGACCGCCGCAAGGGGCTGCTGACGGCCTATCGCCAACGCGCTCTGCGCATCGCGAATCTGCTGAAAGAACAAGGCGCCACGAAGGCCTCCGAGATCGCCGCGACCCTCGAAGACCCCAAGGCGCGGAATGTTCTCTACCGCGACGTCTACGGCTGGTTCGAGCGGCAGGGCGCCGGTATCTACGCCCTCTCCCCCAAAGGCGAAAAGGAAATCCCCCTCTGGGAAACTACTCCTTGAGCCTTTCAAAGGCGCTTGACAGCCCGTGCTTTTCCTGTTTCCTTGACTCGAAGAGTATTGGCCGTGCCATCTAAGATTCGAAGGAACAAGACATGATCGTTGAACGAATCGAAAAGAGCAGAATTATCCCGGTGATCGCGCTGGACACGGCGGCCGACGTCGTGCCCCTGTGCGAGGCGCTCCAGGCCGGCGGTCTCGAAGTCGCCGAGATCACCTTCCGTACCCTGGCGGCGCGCGAAGCCATCAGAATCGCCGCCGACAAATTCCCCGACTTCGCCCTCGGGGCCGGCACGGTCACTACGATCGACGAGGTCGAGGCCGCGAAAGAAGCCGGTGCTCAGTTCGCCGTCGCGCCCGGACTCAACCCGAAGATCGTGCGACGCGCCCAGGAACTCGACCTGCCCTTTTTTCCCGGCGTCATGACCCCGAGCGAGATCGAGGCCGCTCTCGACATGGACTGCCAACTTCTCAAATTCTTCCCGGCCGGCGCGGCGGGCGGCCTGAACATGATCAAGTCGCTCTACGCCCCCTACGCCCACCGTGGCGTCCGCTTCATCCCAACCGGCGGCGTGGCCCTGGAGAATATGACCGAGTACCTGTCCCACCCCGGCGTCGCAGCCATCGGCGGCAGTTGGCTGGTGGACAAGAAACTCCTGAAAGCCAAGGACTGGGTGGGCGTAATGAGGTTGACGCAGGAGGCGGTCGAGAGAGGAAAGAAGAGCCGATAGCCTGAGAGAAGTGGCCCGGAGCCGGCCCCGGTGAGAATAAGCCTGAAACCGCCAGCCTCGGCCTTCTCCGAAACAAAAACCCTTGTGGCACAGTCGCCTCCAGCTGTGCCACAACCGGAGTTCCTCTGATCCGACTATTCTTCCCGGCAGTCCCCAATAGATTCGAAATCCTGAACCTCAAACCCGTCCCCTCATGACCGGCCTCCAGCGCATCCAAACCCTCTTCTCCGGCCGCCCCGTCGACCGCTTGCCCGCCCTGTCGATTCTGCATTCCGGACTCGCCCGGCTCGCCCGCGTGCCGCTGGGTGACTACTTCTCCTCGGCCGAAACGATGGCCCGCGTAACCGTCGACAGCGCCCGTCGATTCGGCCTCGATGGCGTGCAACTCTCGCAGGGCGTCACTGCGGAAGCGGAAGCCTTGGGAGCCGAGATCCATCAGCCTCCGGACGGGGCGCCCGAGCTCCGCCAGATCCTTCTCGATAGCGCAATTTCCGACGAAGCCATCGCCTGCCTGGCCGCAATCGATCCGTGCCAAACCGGCCGGCTTCCTCTCTATCGTGAAGCACTGGAACAAGCCTCACGCGAAATCGGATCGGACACCTTCATCCTCGCCACGCTACGCGGCCCCTTGCTGTTGGCCGCCCAGTTGCGCGGCGCGGAAACGCTCCTCATGGACCTGCTCACCGACCCCGAAGCGTCGGACCGGCTCCTCGAGTTCACGACCGGCGTGGCGATCCGCCTCGGAGAATGGCTCACCGACTCCGGCGCCCATGGCCTCATCTTCGGCGAGGCCACCTGCTCGCCCGATTTCATCTCACCCGTCCTCTATCGCGACCGGATCGTGCCACTCCATCAACGCCTCGTCTCAGCGCTCAAGCACGCGGGATGGCCTGTCGTCGGCCTCCACATCTGCGGCCGGATCGAGCCGATCATCCCCGACATTCTGGCTACGGGCGTCGACTTCTTCGACATCGACTACGCCGTCCCCGCCTCTCGCGCCCTCGAACTCACCGGCGATGGGGCTGTTCTTCGCGGCAATCTCGACCCGGCATCCCTTTTTCGGTTCGGCACGCCCGAACAGGTGCATAAGGCCACGCGCGCCCTTATCGACGAGGCCAAGGGCCGTCGTTGGATACTCTCCAGCGGCTGCGACATCCCAGCCGGTGCACCGGCCGAAAACATCGAAGCCTTCATGTCAGAAATAATCTCAAACTGATAGTTGTAGTGATCGGGCGACAGTTGCCGCAGAAGAACCGGATTCGGGCCGGAGGCCTGCACCACAACCCCGAAATCTACCTCGACTCGGGCCGGAAAGAAGACTCCCTGGACATCTTTTCGAAAAGGGCGCGTTCCTTCTCGCTCAGTGTTGTCGGAACCACGATCCTCAGCCGGACAAGCATATCCCCCGACTTTCCTGTGCGCTGGGGCAGACCCCGCCCCCGCAGGCGTAGGATCTTCCCGCTCTGGCTCCCCGCCGGAATCGAGAGCCGAACTGAGCCATCGAGAGTTTCGATACTCACATCCCCGCCCAGTGCCGCCTCCCACGGCGTGATATCGACCGTCCTGCGAAGATCATGGCCCTCCACCTCAAAACGGGGGTCGGGACGAAGCCGCACCTTCAGGTAAAGGTCGCCCTTCTTCGCGCCGCCTATCCCGACGCCGCCCTGGCCCGCCAGCCGAATCCGAGACCCCGCCGTCGCCCCCTTGGGAATACGGACCTCATAGGACTTGCGCCGCCGCTGCAAGCCCCCGTCCGGCGTCGGCTCCACGCTCTCCAACTCGATCGGTTTAGAAATCCCGTGATAGGCCTCCGCGAGGGAAATCTCGATCTCGGCCTCCTGGTCCGCCCCGCGAGGGACCTCGCCGGGGAAAACGCCCCTCGGGCCGCCCCGCATCTCAGCCTCGGCAAAGGGATCCTGACCGCCGAAGCCGCCCCCCTTCATGTTTCCGAAAATAGCCTGGAAAAAATCGCTGAACTGCCCCCCCGCGCCGCCGGTGAACGTTAACGTGTCGACCGCCGCGGGATCGAAGCTCGCGATGTGTGCGTTGAACGCGACGTCGTACGTGTCGCCACCGGCGTCGAAGCTGAACGTATCGTCC
>JABMPG010000289.1 GCA_013203855.1 bacterium | reverse complement strand
GCACCCCCGCGCTGAAGACCGGTTCCTCTTCCGGATAGGCCGCATAGCGCACCGTGAAGCCTTGGCGTTGCGAGTCCTCCGGGCCAAAGACGACCGTATCGTCCAGCGAGTATTCCCCGCCACGCACGTGCACGAGAAGATCCCGGCGCTCCTGATCCTTGAGATCCCGCACGGCGTCCCGCGCCTTCGCCAACGTGGCAAAGGGCCCATCCGTCCGCGATTCGTTCGCCTCCACCAACCGCCCCGACCAGGCGTCATTCCCCTCCGTGGACACGCAGAAATCAGCCCTCTCCGACACGCTATTCTCTTTCTTCATTTCGCTTTCCTTTCAATTCCTGCCCTGAACAGTGTGGGACCGGCGCCCCGCCGGTCATTTTTCCCGACTCATACGCCGGGCTTGACGTCGATCCCCTGACAAGCAGTTCTGGCGGAATCAGAACACTCTCCGGGGCCAGCTCCTCTTCCCCATCCCGCTCGATCCGGTTCAGGATCAGCTCCACCGCCTTCCGTCCGATCTCATAGGGAAACTCATGCACCGTCGTGAGAGGCGGGTCCATGTGGCGCGAGAACTCGTGATCCGAGAACCCGATCACCGAAAGATCCTCCGGAATCCGGATGCCTAGCCGAAACGCGGCCTGATAGACACCCCGGGCCAGCGTGTCGCCCCCCAGAGCCAACGCAGTTGGACGATCCGGACGTTTCAGAAAATCCAGCATCTCCACGGTTCCCTGAGGAGAAGCTGCCGCCGAGACCTCGACTACCTCGCACTGGATCTCTGGATAAGCCGCCGCCTCTCCCAGGAAAGCCTTCTCACGCGCGATCAGGTTCCCGTATCCCACCCGCCAGGTCACATACCCGATCCGCCGATGCCCCTGTTCCACAAGGTGTCTCAGAGCCAGCCGCCCCCCCACTGCCTCATCGGTCGCCACGAACCCGGCATGCCGGGTGCCCTTCAGCGGCGAATGAACCGCCACCAACGGAACTTGCCGCTTCCAGACATCCCGCAGGTCCTCCTCCTGAGTCGATTCCTGGCCCTGGCCAAGAATAATCCCGTCCACCCGGCGGTCCAGCAGCCGATGAATCTGCTCCAGAACCGTCGTCTGGTTTGGCCGGGCGATCAGCATCAGCGGCGCGTAGTCCCGCTCGATCAGAGCGTCATGGATACCGAACAACTCGTTCGACGTGAAACTGCTGTGGGAAAAGGCGATCATCACCCCCACTGTTTGCGTCCGCCCGCCCAGGATACTCCTGGCCAGCAGGTTGGGCCGATACCCCACCTCGCGGGCCGCCTCGCGCACCCGTGCCACCGTCTCGTCCCGATATTTCTGGTGCTGATCCCGCAGAATCCGACTGGCCGTGATCGGCGAGACGCCGGCTTTTCGGGCGATGTTGCGAATACTGTCCTGTTTCAAAGGAAGTCGGCCTCTTTTCCGGCAATGTCAGGGGACCATATCCCCGGATTTCAAGGTGTGTCAAGAAAAAAGGGACACATGTACCATCCTCCTGTCCTTTTGACCGGGTGTGCTTGACACATCGCTTCCGAAAACATATTAGTAGAAGGTGAGAAAAGATCCAAGCTGCGGAGGGCTTTCCCTATTGGGGAGAGCTAGCGCTTTGGCGCGATTCCGACGGCCCACGGAGGTGCAGATTGGGAGACGCCAGCCGTTCCACCACCGAGTCCCGGCTTTACCCGGATACGCCCAGGGAGAAGCGTTCTTTCGCGATGTCCGCCGGCGTGGCCGGACTTTTTGTGATCCTGTTGCTCGGGTTCGTCTTCTTCTATCTCCGTATCTTCTCCCCGGAACCCCGAATCGAGCCCTTGTCTCCCTATCAGGGCTATCCCGCCGACACGATGCAGGCGGCGATGACCGTTGAAAACGTCGCCCGCTACCGCGATGAAATCCTGTCATTCGGCGGCCGTTTCCTGGGCCAGCCCGGTTTCTATAAGACCGAAGACTACATGCGCCGGCAGTTCGAGGAAGCCGGTCTGGAAATGCATGAAATGGAGTTGCGAACTGCAGCTCCGAAAACATTCCAGCGGGATCTCAGCCTCGTGCAGGCCCTGCCGGACGGCTCCACCTCGGAGAGTCTCCTGGCCCGAGTGGATCTCTATCCCTTCCTCCCCAACCACCTCCAGCCCATGAACACACCCGCGGGCGGGCTGGTGGGCGAACTCGTCGTGCTTACTTCGGAGACGCTGCGGATGCGCCGGTCCTTCACAGACTGTATCGGGATCCTCGACACTCGGGACGGTATGTACGACGGCGATTACAATTTCAACTGGATCGCTTACGCCCGCCTCGGCCTGAAAGCAATCATTCTGTCCCACCCCGACGGGCTGGCCGAGGCGCCATGGTACCTGGTGAAAAACCGGCTGGCCGGCATGGTTTCCAGCGTCCCGGTCAATTATGTGCGCCTGGCCGCCTCAAAGGAGATCCTCGACTATGTCGGACAGCGCGTCCGCCTCGAGGTCAAGACCAGATACGTCAACACGCCGAACCGAACCATTATCGGGATCATGCGCGCGCCGGGAAAATCGAAGGAAGCCATGCTCCTGACGTCGTTCTATGACGCCCGGAGCATGCTGCCCGACATGGCGACCGTGCCGATGCAGGCCCTCATGCCCGCGTGCCAACTCGCCCTGCTGGACGGGCTCCAAGCCTATCGCGACAGCCTCAAGCGCGACCTGATTTTCGTCACCTATTCCGGGGTCATGGCCGACGAAGGCCCCAACCGTATCCTGAGCATTCTCAGCACGAACCAGGCCCAGGGGGAGGAAAACCCTCTTCTGGCCGCTTTCGGTCTTGGCGGAGGAGAGCAGACCGTCGAGGAACGTGAGGAAGGCGGCGGACGAAGACTCGAGCCCCTGCTGGAGAAAGAGGCCGCCAACGCCCTGCAACTGGCATCCCTGAAAAAAACGCTTCAACTTTTTGACGGCGCCGGTTTCCTTCAGAACCCCGCAATCACGCGGGCCGCGCTTGAGGAGTTGGACAAGGAAACCCGCACCTTCATGGAAGAGCAGTTCTCCTACGTGCTGAACTCGCTCGTCTTTGAGCACACCGAGCCCCGGCTCCGCGCCAAGGTCAACCTGGAGCGGGATCCTGAGCCGGATCTGACGGGGGAAAGTTTCCAGAGATACCGGAACGTTCTCAAGGAATATGAGCAGGCGGTCTCCGTCGCCGGATATAGCCTCCTGAACCTCCTCCAGAAAAAGCCCGAGCACCTCCAGACCTATCGGGTGCGGGAACTCTTTCTGGAGCGCTTGCGAGAGCTTAGAGAGCACCACGAGCTGCGCCAGACCCAGATCGCCCAAGAGATCGACCTGGTCAAGATCATCAACGAGTATGAGAATATCGGTATCTTCAACACGAAACTGGCGCCCGCTTTTGACGAGACCGGGACCAAAGAGGTGCTCAGCTTCGACACGGGCCAGTACGTCATCGGACCCGCGTCGGTAGGGGTGATGAGCTTACTCTCCTCGGCCCGGCAGCGCCTGGGGATCGATTCCGCCGAAATCGATCTTCCCCCTCTCGACCGCTGGCAGCATCGCCTGGTCGCCCGGAATGTGGGTGACGTGTACCGCCAGGCCACCCGGATGTGGACGGAATTCGGATATCCCTCCTACACCTTTGTCAACTTCGAGCGGGCCGAGTCGTATCGGCGCTACACCGATCCCGTCGAATTGCCCTTTATGTTCGACCTCGAGTCTCTGCGGGATTCCCTCGGCGTTCTGGGCGAAGGAATCCTGTCCATGGCCCACGGCAACGGCTACCTGGACCCGACCACGCCGCGTATTTTCAAGAATCAGAGCTGGGGCGGGCGGGTTTTGGTGTCGAATGTGGGCCAGTCCATCGTGCCGAGCTATCCCTTGGCTGGCGCCGTGATCGCCGCTCGCTCGGGGCCTACGACAGGCCAATTTGCATGGCCCGGCTATTGGGAAAACCTGATCGTCTTCGCTGACCCGTACGGCAAGTGGGATCTGCCCCACAACGCCTCGGATTTTGGCGCCTGGTGGGATATCCAGAAAGAGCAGTACAACCCCTTTGCCGTCGCCTACGACAAAGAGGGCCTGATCTATTACATCAAGGACGAAGGCGAGGACGGCCAGCGACTCTACAAATCCGCGCGGGTGGCCGTGTGGTCACCTCAGACTATTCGCAACGTGACGATGGTCACCTTTCGTTGCGCCCCTGTCGCCTTGCTCGATAAGATCAACCCTCAGAGCATGAAGGAGTACACCGGCACGGAAATGATCAACCGGGAAGGCTTGGTCGATTTCCGCAAGAAGGCCAAGTTCACCGACCTGGGCATCGAGCTCGCCTTTATCGAGCCGGACCAACGCCTCTATGTCGAGTTGCAGGCCGGCGTGCCGGACAACGATCTGGCCAAGGTCACGCGGGCTTTCATGCTGGGCATCAACGACCCCGAGCGCCTCGATCCAGATCGGGAGATCGACGGAGAGGGCTATCTGGCATCCGATACGCCTTTTCTCCTCAATGTCCCCCAGGAAATCGCCAAGTCCATGCTCTCCGTCAACGGCAAACGCCTCGATCTTCAAGAACGCTACGGTATGGCGGACAACCGGACCGAGATCTATCACGAGAAAAGCCAGAAAAGCCTCGAAGAAAGCCTGTCCCCGGACCTCTCCTACCATCAATCGAACCTTGAGGCCCGCAAGGCTGTCACCTACGCCATCCTGAATCACCCCGTCCTGCGCGATTCGATCTTCGAGGCCATTCTCGGGGTTCTCTGGTACCTGGCCCTCCTGGTCCCCTTCGTTTTCTTCTTCGAAAAACTGGTCTTCTGCTACCCCGACGTGCGCAAGCAAATCGTGGCTCAGGCCGTAATCTTTCTGACCGTTTTCATTCTCCTGCGCCTCCTGCATCCCGCCTTTCAGATGGTCCGCTCTTCCCTGATGATTCTTCTCGGCTTCATCATCATTCTCATCTCGGGCGGCATCACGATCCTCTTCTCGGGCAAGTTTCAGGAGAATCTCGAAGAACTGCGCAAAAAGCAGGGCAAAGTGGCCGCCGCCGACGTCAACACTCTCGGCGTGATCGGCTCCGCCTTCATGCTGGGGCTGAACAACATGCACCGGCGCAAGGTCCGCACCGGATTGACCTGCGCGACCCTGACGCTGCTGACCTTCGTCATGATCTGCTTCACCTCGGTCGAGAATGACCTGGTGGATGAGAAACTGGCCCTTGGCAAGGCCCCCTTCCAGGGACTTCTCGTCAAGCGTGAGATGTTCCGGCCCATCACAACGGCCGAGATCTTTTCCATGCGAAGCAAATATAGCGACGACTACGAGATATGCCGGCGCAGAGCCTGGACCGGCATCGATAACTGGGAAGAGCACCAGCGCTACAACCCCTCGCTGGAGATCGTCTTCCATCCGCCGCAGAACCCCAACGTGCCTGGAGAGCAACAGACTGCGGCCTCTCGCCGCCTGGAGTTCAACTCCATCATCCAACTCAGCCACGCCGAGCCCCTGCGGAATGAAATCCGGTTTCTTACCCGGCCCAACTGGTTCACTCGCGAACAGACAGAAAAGACCGAAGGACTTGCGCCGGTCATGATTCCGGACAAGATGGCCGAGAAACTCGGCATCTCCCCGGAGATGGTGGACAGCGACGAGCCGGTGGTGACTATCAACGGACGAGATTTCGCCGTTCAGGGCATTTTCGATTCCCAAGCCTTTCAGAATCTCAACGACCTGGACGGGGAAAACCTCCTCCCCTTTGACGTCGTGAGCATGGAGCAGCTCATCCTCGAGAGCGGCACCATTCTCGCCTCGCCCGACGATCCCCGCATCGCGGCTGACCAGGTCATCCTGGCTCCGATGAAGGATCTGCACATGTCCGCGGAAAACAGTTCCGAGCGGGACCTCTCCGTCGCCATCGCCATGCCCGATGTGACCTACAAGCAGGCGCTGGAGGAAATCGAATTCTATATGGAGCAGAGCGCCGAGCCGGTTTTCTATGGCTTGGACGGCGTGGCCTACCGTGGCCGGCGCGCCCGCGAAACTAGCATGGCCGGGCTTATCGACCTCCTCATTCCCCTCATCATCGCCGCCCTGACCGTCCTGAATACTATGCGCGGATCGGTCTATGAGCGGCGCGACGAGATCTTCGTCTACAACGCAGTCGGCATCGCTCCGAGGTACGTCTTTTTCATGTTCTTCACCGAGGCTTTCGTCTATGCCATCGTCGGGGCAATCCTCGGCTATCTGCTGAGTCAGGGCACGGGCCGGATACTGACCGAGCTAGGCATGACAGGTGGAATGAAGATGACATTCGCCTCCCTGACCACCATCTATGCCTCGCTGACCATCATGGCCGCCGTCTTCTTCTCAACCTATTTCCCCGCCCGGTCGGCCATGGAAATCTCCGCCCCGGCTGAAGAATCGGGCTGGAGTCTTCCCGAGCCCGACGAAGACAATCTCGAGTTCGACCTGCCCTTCACCTTCACCCCCCGCGACCGGATCGCCATCCTCGCCTTCTTCGACCGCTACCTGAGAGATCACGGCGAAGGAAGCGCCGGCCGTTTTTTTGCCGCCGAACCCCAGGTGGGCGTCGCCGAGACGGAAGGCGCGTCCGAATACATTCCCTGTATCAGCGCCACAGTCTGGCTCAAGCCGTTCGATCTCGGTGTCTCCCAGGACATGACTATTGCCCTGCCGACCGATCCCGAGACAGGCGAATATAAGGCGCGGATCATCTTGAGCCGCGTCTCCGGCACCCGGGAGTCGTGGATGCGCCTGAACCAGAGCTTCGTCTCTCTCGTTCGGCAGCATTTCCTGCACTGGCGAGCCGTTCCCCCCCCTGAGCGGATTGAAATGTTCCACGAAGCCCGGGCCGATCTCGAAAAGGCCACAGTGCACGCCTAGCTCAGTGGGCGGGTCGGGGGTCTATTCACCGGGATCGAAAGTGCACCATACTGATCGCATGAGTGCCCCACGGAGATAGGTATCGTGTCCGCAGAACCAGGGATAAGCCTGGTGTCCATAGATTCGCAGGCGACCAGATTGTCTTGGATAGCAGTGGTTGCATCTTTTTTTATGTGCGGCTCCTAACCGTCTTCTTTCTCGTCGAGATAGGTGAGATCTTCGTTCGGAATGGCCGTCTGTCTGCATGACATACCCGTATCATCCGTTGTTTGTCTGTGGGCGGGGGGCCTTCTGGGTGTTAAACGTCCTGGGGCGGGGTTTTGTGACACTTTTCTGTAGGCCTGCCTGGAATCTCCGGCGGGCTCCGGGCCAGATCTACTCGAAATGAAGTGAACGGGTCTTGCTGAATGGGCTTGACAAGGTGGCGCGGTGTTTTCTACCATATCAAAAAGGGTTGGATACCACGCGGCGCATTTGTTCTTTTCCTGTTGTTTTTCTCCAGTTGTTTTGGGCTTTCGGGTCTGTTCGGGATCTGTCTATTGCGGGTTCAGCGCTGCGGTGTGAGGTCCCGTTGTGGGGCTTCTCGGTCTCCCTTTTCTTAAATATCGTGACCCATACGTGGGGCTGACCCCAATGTGGCAATCTTGTGTCGGGGAGGTGAAAAGCGAATTTAGGATGCCGGCCTGTGGCGAGTCGGTTTCGCGCTGATCGAACTGCTTGTTGTGGTGGCGACTACCGCAGCTCGGGCGAAAGTGAGAAGGTTACATGCTCGACAACATGAAGATGTTCTATTCCTATGGCTAATGCAATTCGACTTATCCGTGCATGTACAATGCCTTCATCTATCGTCATTTCGACCCGGCCCATGCGTCTGCCCCCTCCGGTGGTGTATCTGGAGAAGATCTCCCGCGTTCGATACGTTCGAACGGGACGAAGAGTGTGAGGGGGGGGGATATGGCGGTTTGAGTAGTAGTGGAAGTGATGGCCGAGAAATGGATGAGGACAGAAGGGGTTTTCCCCTTCTTCATTTCAAAAACGGAAAGGAACTGCCGTGACTTGCACGGCAGGGAGGTCTGACCATGGAGAAACGAAATGCTTTTACCCTGATTGAACTTCTTATCGTGGTGGCTATCATCGCCATTCTGGCCGCGATCGCCGTTCCGAACTTTCTCGAAGCCCAGGTCCGGGCGAAGATCAGCCGCGTTCACAACGATCTGCGGACCATCGCTCTGGGCATGCAGACGTACATGGTTGACAACAACAAGACGCCCTACTTGTACGATTATTACAACTCGACTTATCCCTACATGTACAATGCCTTCATCTATCATCATTTCGACCCGGCCCATGCGGGGACTTGGCATCATGCCATTCGGTTGACCACACCGGTGGCATATCTGGACACTATTGCCTACGAGGATCCTTTCGACACGTTCGGAGAGAGCCATGGGGCGTTGGACAAGGCAGGCTATGTGTGCCTGTCGCTTCAGGGCGCCTTTGCGGACGCGAAGTTCGTGACGGACTGTTTCATGTCTCTGCCGAGTTATCCGGTTTTGGCCCCGAAGGTCTTCCGGATAAACGGTCAGACTCGAACGATCAATTTCCATTTGGGCAGTTGCGGACCGGACAAGAGTTGGCAGGTCCATCCCACCCATATTATCGCGGGGTTGACGACTGGGCATGAGGCGGAGGATTACGTGAATGGGGTGGTTCCGCAGTATGACCCGACGAACGGGACGAACAGCCAGGGAGAGATCTGGCGGTTTGAGTAGCCGTGGCGTGACGGATTAGGGCGGAAGGGGTTTGCCTTCATAATCTCAAACGAAAGGGGCTGCCGTGACACCTGCACGGCAGGGAAATCTGACCATGAAGAAACGAAATGCTTTTACCCTGATTGAATTGCTTATCGTGGTGGCGATCATCGCCATCCTGGCCGCTATCGCGGTTCCGAACTTTCTTGAGGCGCAGGTTCGGGCGAAGATCAGCCGGGTGCACAATGATCTCAGGACCATTTCCTTGGGGATGCACTCTTATATGGTGGACAACAACAAGACGCCTTATCTCTACGAGGAGTACAGTTCTACCTCACCTTACATGTACAATGCCTATCTCTACCATCACTTCTCCAGTGGGTCATGGCACAACGCAGTCCGGTTGACAACGCCAGTTGCCTATCTCGAGACGATCGCCTACGAGGATCCATTCGATACTTTTGGCGACACTCATGACCTACTGGACAAAGCGGGCTTTGTCTGCCTCTCGCTTCAGGGGGCTTTGGCGGATGGCAAGTTTGTTCAGGACACCTTCGCATCTCTGGCCAGCTATCAATGGCTCTCTCCACGTGTGTTTCGAATCAACGGACAGACCAGGACCATCACCTTTCACTTGGTGAGCTGCGGGCCGGACAAAGTGTGGCAGACCCATGCCAGCGCCCTGATCAGCGGGCAGAGCACCGGTACCGAGGCAGAAGAGTATGTCGAGGGGACTGTTCCGCAGTATGACCCGACGAACGGGACGAACAGCCAGGGAGAGATCTGGCGATTTGAGTAGCCTTGTCGTGACGGATTAGGACAGAAGGGGTTTCCCCTTCTTCATTTCAAAAACGGAAAGGAGCTGCCGTGACTTGCACGGCAGGGAAATCTGACCATGAAGAAACGAAATGCTTTTACCCTGAT
>JABMPG010000288.1 GCA_013203855.1 bacterium | reverse complement strand
GTGCCGTAGCGGCGGAGGTCGAGGTACCACCAGTAGGGCTTCGGGTCGAGGCCGGACTCCTTCATCCGGTCGACAAGAACGTCGTGGCGTTCCTCGCGCTGGCTGCCTCCGATGATTTCGCCGATTTTGGGCACGAGAACATCCATGGCGGCGACTGTTTTTTCGTCGTCGTTGAGGCGCATGTAGAAGGCTTTGATGTCACGGGGGTAGTCGTAGACGATCACTGGTTTCTTGAAGTGCTTCTCCGTCAGATAGCGTTCGTGCTCGCTCTGGAGGTCGGCTCCCCAGGTCGGCGGGAACTCGAAGGAGTCCTTGGACTTCTCGAGAATCCGGACCGCTTTGGTGTATGAGATTCTTTCGAAATCGCTTTCGCAGATGTGGCGGAGGGTGGCGATCAGGCTTTCGTCCACCCATTTGTTGAAGAACTCTATGTCCTCTGGGCATCGGTCCAGGGGAGCTTGGAGGAGACGCTTGATGTAGGTCTCGGCCAAGTCCATGTCGCCTTCGAGGTCGCAGAATGCCATCTCGGGCTCGATCATCCAGAATTCGGCGAGGTGGCGGGAGGTGTTTGAGTTTTCGGCGCGGAAGGTTGGCCCGAATGTGTAGACGTTGGTCAGGGCGCAGGCGTATGTCTCGGCGGCGAGTTGGCCGCTTACGGTCAGGCCGGTTTTCTGGCCGAAGAAGTCCTCAGTATAATCGACTTGGCCGGTGTCGGTTAGAGGCGTTTCGAGGGGGTTGAGCGTCGTGACCCGGAACATCTTGCCCGCGCCCTCGGAGTCGCTCGATGTGATGATAGGGGAGTGGAGGTAGAGAAATCCGCGGTCCTGGAAGAACTGATGTGTCTCGGCAGCGAGACAGTTGCGTATGCGGGCCACGGCGCTGAAAGTGTTGGAGCGGGGCCTCAGGTGAGCCACCTCGCGGAGGAATTCGAGGCTGTGGCGTTTCTTCTGGAGAGGGTATGTGTCGGGATCGTCGATCCAGCCGAGGACTTCCAGTTTCTTCGCGACGACTTCGACTGTCTGCCCGCGTCCCGGCGATTCGCGGAGTTCTCCTTCGACGCGTATGCTGCAGCCGGTGATGAGGCGCTGAACGTCGCTGTCGTAGTTCTTCAGATCCTTCTCGGCCACGACCTGGAGGCTGGTGATGCAGTAGCCGTCGTTTACTTCGATGAAGGAAAGCCCGGCCTTCGAGTCGCGTCGGGTTCGCACCCAGCCGCTCACGGTGACTTTGGCTCCGAAATCTGTTCTCTGCACGAGGTTCTTTACCCGCTCGTCCGCTTGTATGACATCCATGCCCGGCACCTTTCTTTGCGCGGTCTGATTTGAGCCCGCAGCCTTTCTGATTGAACGTCTTCAACACGCTATCAATCTGTTGGCCCGGTCGTCAAGGGCGGAACAGTGGCTGGGATTGATCTTTTGGGAACTCCTCAAAGTCCAGTGCCACGGCTTGGATATCGAACTGCTGCACGGTTCACTGGTGTTTGGCCTGCCTGATCTCGTAGATGAGTGGCGATTGTAGATGAGGGCGAGCTGTTGCTCGGTTCAGGCTGAGAAAAGCACCTGGCATGTCGGTTTTTCGGAGTTCCTGATTCATCTTTATTGCGGAGGCTTTATCGATTGCTCGGGGAGAGCAAATCGTTTACAATTAAACTGAACGGTTTTTGAAGATCGATTCCGTTTGTGGGCGGAGCGCCCGGCAGTCCAGAGTAAGAGGTATGACATGAGCCCGATCAGAGTCGAATGCGTGATGAAAGATTGCGCGTATCACAATACGCGGCCCGGCGATAGTTTGTGCAATTGCACGCACCCGGACAAGGCCCACCACATGGTGGAGGAGACTTGTCCGCTATACCGGATGGACTGGCAGAAGTCGGGAGACCAGATGGATGCCATTCGCCGACGTTTCGGCGCGAAACGCAAGTGAACGGCTAGAAGAATTCTTCGAATGCCCGGTCCGACATCAGTAAGCCCTCCAGTGTGAGATCTGTTCTGCCCTTTTCAATTCGCAGCCAGTCCTGGGCGATGAGTTGCAGGATTTCCGGAGCATATTCCTTCTGAAAGTCGCACCCCAGCCATCGGTCGAGGCGTTCGATCTCGATTCCTTCGCATCGGCGCAAGGCGAGCATGATTCTTTCCGCGCGGCGGGATCTGAGTGATGGTGGGGTCTCGGCCTCCATTGTCCTTTCGTCCGATTCGGTCCGGGAGAGGTGCGTCTCCAAATCGCGGGAATTGGCATAGCGGACTCCGGAAACGAAGGAGTGGGCCGCGACGCCGAGGCCTAGGTATTCCGATAGATCCCAGTACAGGCTGTTGTGGCGGCTGTGGTGGCCTGGCAAAGCGTAGTTCGAGATCTCGTAATGGTTGTATCCCGCCTCGGTCATGAGTTGGCGGGCCGCCAGGAACATTTCCCTCTGCGCCTCTTCGGGGGGCAGGTCCAGAAGTCCTCGGGAGAAGTCCTGAAAAAAGGGAGTGCCTTCGTGAAGGGTGAGGCCGTAGATGGAGAGGTGGGGAGGGTGGACGGCAATGGCCTGGGCCAGGTCTCTCCGCCATTCCTCGAGGCTGCTTCCCGGAGCGCTGAAAATGAGGTCGAGTCCCCAGGATGAGAAATTTTCGTCGCGAATCGCGTCGACAGTCTTGAACACGTCTTCGGCGGAATGGGCGCGTCCGAGGGCCTCGAGGACTCGATCCTGGAAGCTCTGGGCTCCCAGGCTGATCCGGTTCACGCCGGCGATTTGGAAGGCGGCGAGTCGAGTGGTTTCGCCCGATGCGGGATTGCATTCGAGGGTGATCTCGATGTCGGGTGAGAGCGGGGTTTTCGATTCTTCGAGAACGGAGGAGATCAGACGGTGAACTTCTTGGGGGTCGAGAAGCGATGGGGTGCCGCCACCGAGATAGATCGATGCGAGTGCCTTGTTCCGGAGATGAGGAAACCGCTGAAAGGCGGCACGGATCTCGAGATGCAGGGCTTCGATGGTTCGGTTTCGGAGGGGAGAAGCGAGTTCCTTGACAGACCAGGAAACGAAGTCGCAGTAGGGGCATTTCCGGACGCAGAACGGGATGTGAAGGTAGACGCCGTAGGAGTCGCCTTCGCAGGGGGGGAGAACGTCCATGGGTCAGGCGCCGGTGGGAACGAGAGGCGATTTCGAGGAAAGGAAATGGGTCTGTGGTGGATGTGCGGCCGGGCCGACGATCACGTAG
>JABMPG010000032.1 GCA_013203855.1 bacterium | reverse complement strand
GGCGAGAAAGGCATGCTGGATCTCAAGATCGAGATCCGGTGGAACCATGCTCTCACCGATTCTCCGGCACTCAAGTTCCGGACGCTTCTCGGGGGGGAGCGGTCGAACGTGGTGCCGAACCGGGCCGAGATCGTGTGGGAACTGGGCCGGCAGGGCCGGGGCGTGTCTGCTTCCTTTCGGCAATATCTGCAAGAATTTCTGAAGGCCAATCCCGAAGCGGATGCCTTCCCCGTGCGCACGGGTACCGAGCCGGAGAGTGGCAAGAAACTGCTCCACGTCACGTTCATCGGGAAGAGCGCGCACAGCAGCACGCCCTATGAGGGCCATAACGCGCTGCTCGACTCTCTCCTGTATTTTTCCCAACTGCCGGAACAACCCGACCCGCTGGTGAAAACCGCCCGGTTCCTGTACGACAAATTCCGGGATCTGGATGGAAATGAGGTGGGCATCGCCGGTCGTCATCATTTTCTGGGGCGGACGACGCTGAGTCTGGACATTCTAGAGATGGACGGTGAAAGTGCCATGGCTGTTGTGAACATCCGGCCGACGATCGGTCTGAGCCCGAACGATATTCTGGAGACGGTCCGAGCGCAGGTTCTGGAATGGGCACAGGCGAACGGCCTGGAGGCAACGGTGGAATTTCGCGGGAAGGTCTACGAGCCGCTTTATGTGAACCCCCGCCGGCATTTCGAACTGATCCATGCCTTGCAGGTGGCATATCAGCGGGTGACGGGCCGGGAGCCGGAGCTGCGTGCGACAGCCGGCACGACCTATGCCAAGGCTTTCCCGAACGCGGTGAGCTTCGGGCCGATCCTGCCGGAAGAGGAGGAGGCGCGATACCACCAGGCCGATGAGTGCGTGAAGATCGAGCACCTTCTCCGCAACACCCGGATCTATGCCTCGGCGCTACTGATGCTCGCGGCCGATCTCAATGGATGAGCGCATGGCGCCAATGAAGGACGTGAAGCGAGAGAGGGCCGTTCAACCTCGGGCTCTTTCTTCCGCCGTGCCAACTGCAAACACAGAACCCCAAACTCCATACTCACCCCTCGAAGGAACTTCCATGACCATTCCTGAAACACTTGACGCTCTCTCCAAGGACTTCCCGATCCATTTCATCGGCATTGGGGGCTGCGGCATGTCTGGCATCGCCCTATCGCTACGGGGGATGGGATATGCCATCACGGGTTCCGACATGGCGGAGAGTGAGGCTTTGGGTCGGCTTCGGGAGGCAGGGATCGACGTCGCGATCGGGCATAACGGCGGCAATATTCCGGCCGAGACGCAACTGGTAGTGGCGACGGCGGCCGTGAAGCCAGGCAATCCGGAGTATATGGCCGCCGAGGTTCGCGGGATACCGATCGTGAAGTATGCGCGGATGCTGGGAATTCTGATGCGGAGCAAGTGTGGGATCGCGATTGCGGGCACGCATGGAAAAACGACCACGACCGCGATGGTGACCTTTGCGTTGAAGGCGCTGGGGTCCGATCCCTCGTTCGTCATCGGAGGGGACGTGCCGCAGCTGGGCGGCGGGTCTGGCGTAGGCGAGTCGGATTTCCTGGTGGTGGAAGCCTGCGAGTACGACAGGTCTTTTCTGAGTCTGTTTCCGCGCTTTGCTCTCATCAATAACATTGAGGAGGACCATCTCGACTATTACAAGGATCTGGACGAGATCGTGGGCGCTTTCCGAGATTTCACGATGCGTCTGCCCGCGGACGGTCTGCTGGTCTACAGCGCGTCGAGCCCGAATATCGCCCGCTTTATCAAGGAGGCACCGTGCCGCGCCGTTTCCTGCGCGCTAGAACGGGAGGCCGACTACCAGGCTCACGATATCCGGCTCGAGAACGGGCGTAGTCTGTACCAACTTGTGGCGAAGGCGGGCATCTTGCCGGGGCGGGCGGAGGCCGAGACGTGCGAGGTGGTTCTTCACACCTTCGGCAGGCACAACGTGATCAATTCTCTAGGGGCGATCGCGCTGCTGCATCAGTTGGGTTTCGGGCTGAAGGAATCGGCGGAGGCGGTGGGTGGCTTCAGCGGGGTACGGAGACGCTTCGACATCATTTACGATCAGCGGAACGTGTGTGTTGTCGATGATTACGCGCACCATCCGACCGAGGTCCAGACGGTTCTGAAATCTTCGAAAGCTTTCTTCGACGGGCGGCGTGTTATCGCGGTCTTTCAGCCCCACCAGCACAGCCGGACACGCTTTCTGATGCGCGATTTTGCGCAGTCGTTCCGATTTGCCGACCTGGTGGTCGTGCCGGACATCTACTTCGTGCGCGATTCCGAGCAGGAGAAGGAAATGGTCCATGCCCGCGACCTGGTGCGGGCGATCATCGCCAACGGGGGCAACGCGGTTTATATTCCGTCGTTCACGGACATCGAGAAATTCCTTCTGTGCAATCTCAACGAGGGGGACGTGCTTCTCACGATGGGCGCGGGCAACGTCTGGCAGATCGGCCGTCACGTGGCGGAAGAGCTGGCGCGCCGCCAGCCAGCGGGGATGAAGCAGAGTCCATTCTGTTAGGAATTTCGGGTTGAAGTGTCCAGATTCCGGCGACAGTTGGAACAGCCCCGAAGCGGCAATGACTCTCCCGACGCCATTCTCTTGGCTACCGGCTACTGTCTGTCCGCGATGGCCTGATCCACATTGATGAGAATATCCCGGAAGTCTCCGCTATATCCGCATCGTCTGAGCAGATCGATGTGGGGGGTGAACTCGCCGATCTCGTAGAGGTTGTGGGCGTCACTGCCGAAGGAGAGCCTGACTCCGGCATCGAGGCAGAGGCGGATGAATTCTTCGGAGGGCTCTTGGGTGTGGAAATTGACCTCGGCCGCCACGCCGTGGCGTTTGAGAAGACGCATGGTCGGCTCGAAGAGATCACGCGGCGTTTCCTGTCCGCTTCGCCGGAACACGCGGAAAGGGTGGGCCAGAACGTGGATGCCGGATGACAGGAATCGCTCGAGAAGGGCGAGGAATTCCTCCTGCGCATCGTCCACGCTGAAGGGCTCTCGATCAAAGGCGGAAAGCCGGTGGATGGCGCCATTGAAGAATCGGAAGCGGGGCCGATCCTCGACGTGCAGGAGGGGGCGGCCGTGGGCGTCGCAGTCGATCTCTAGCCCGACGCGGTCGGGAGGGCATCCTGCTTCAGCGCAGACGGCGAGGTAAGCGTCGAGTCGACGGTCCTGAGGGTCGGCGGTCGTGATGCCCGAGCGGAAGGCGTACCCACCCCAATAGTCTTTCTCGTTGTAGTAGAGCTGGCCCGAGTGCTCGGACAGAATGACGTCGGCCAGTCCCATATCCGGAGCGAGTGCCCTGATGCGAGCGGCGGTCACGTTCTCGCCGCAGTAGGCGAACTGAGAGTGGACGTGGGTGTCGATCAGACCGAGATCGGCGGGAATCTGAAGTTCGTGGCGTTTGACCCCAATCTTGCCGTTATCCAGGCAGACTTCGAGGAAGGGGAAGGGGGCTTCGCAGAGGGCAGGACCAGCCAGGAACGTGCCCGACTCGGTCTGGCAGGTATCGAGGCCTTCGTGATAGTGGCCGCTGATGGCGAGATCGATCCCGTTGCGGGCCATCGCCTCATGCACTTCCTGCCAATTAGTGTAGTGATAGCGGCAGCCCGCCTCCAGCGGATGGAGCGGGACATGCTGGGCCATGACGATGGGACCATCGAAGCCTTCGCGCGCCGCGTCCATCCGTTGGAGATCACGCGGGCTTCGGCTCGCGTTATAGCCGGGCTCCTCGGGGTCGACACAGGGGAGAATTCGAACCCCCTTGATATCCAGAAAATCGAGGGTGGGATCGAAGACGCGGTAGAAGCGATCGGGGTTTCCATCGTGGTTGCCCGGAATGGCAACGCAGGGACATTCGAGGATATCGAGAATGTTCTTCACTTCGCGCAGTTGCTGAAGGCCTTCGGGGGCGTCGCCATCATCTACGAGGTCGCCGAGGATGAGCGCTACGTCGGGCCGGATGTAGCGGTTGATACGCATGACAGCACGCAGGAGGAGAACGTCCATGATCTCGCCCCGGCGTTTGGGACTGGCGGGGTGGGGCGAGTAGTGGAAATCGGCGAGGACGACGATGCGGACCATGTTGCTCAGTGGATCTCGATTTCCTTGCCCTGTTCGGCGGATGCGTAGAGGGCGTCGAGAATCTTCTGCGTCGGCAGGACGTATTCGATGTCGGCTCGGGACTTTTCGCCGTCGAGGACGGAACGGACGAAGCCGGAGATTTCCTCGTCAAAGAGGTTTTCGGTGCGATAGGACGGTTCGGAGTCGTAGAGGACGCCGTCCTTGAAGGAGTAGACGCGGAAGTTGCCGAGGTACTGGAGGCGAATCCCGGCTTTCTCGCCGAGGAAGTCAATGTGGGAACTGGCCTGACCGATATTGCGCGCCCAGGCGAGATCGAAACTGATGGAGGGGCCGTCGGTGAGAACCAGGCCGGAGCAGTGCTCCTCGACGTCGTAGACGCCCATCGGGTCGGGCGGCCCGGCCCACATTTTGACATAGGCGTATTCGGGAATATCGCGAGCAAGGACAGAATGCGTAACCCCGAATGCCTTGCGGGGTGCGGGTTGTCCGGCGCAATAGAGGATCAGATCGATGAAGTGAACGCCATGATCGATGAGGACACCACCGCCAGCCCGTTTCTTAGTGGTGAACCAGCCGCCCAGACCAGGGATGCCACGATGGTTCAGTTGCTGGAAGCTCACGTGATAGATGCGGCCGAGCTCGCCGCGGTCGATCATATCCTTGATGAGGTTGACAGCCGTGCCGAAGCGATTGACCACGCCGATGGCGAGGACGCGGCTATGGTGGCGGGCGGTATCGCACATCCGGACGGCTTCGGCGACGTTCAGCGCGATGGGCTTCTCGCAGAGGACGTGCTTGCCGGCCTCAAGAGCCTCAATGGTGATGGGCGCGTGAAGATCGTTGGGCGTGCAGACGCTCACGGCCTGAAAAGAATCGTCCTGAAGGACGGTTCTGTAATCGGTTTCGGCTCTGCTGTTGTGGAGAGCGGCGAGAGCCTCGGCCTTTTCGGGAAGAATATCGACAACCGCTCCGAGATCGGCTCGGGGGTCGACCACATAGGACGCGGCATGGGCCTTTCCGATGGATCCGCAACCGATCACCGCCACTTTCATCTTTTCGGACATGTTCGGGTTCTCTTTCATGGCAATCTGTCGTCCAGCATACGAGAAAGCATTTTGGGCAAGGCAACAGGGCTTTGCAACTGGAAAGGAAGGACGGAGGGGGCGCCGACGGGTCTTCACGTTCTTGCTGGGGTCAATCCGGTTGCTTGAAGCGGAAGCAATCCTTCAAGTGATCGTTGACGAGACCACAGGCTTGCATGTGAGCGTAGCAGATGGTGGGACCGACGAAGGTAAAGCCTCGCCCACGCAGGTCCTTGGACATGGCCCGGGATTCTTCCGTTTCCGTCGGCAGCTCTTTCCAGGTCCGGTAAGGTTTCTTCGGATAGAGCGCCCGGCCGTCGGTGAATCTCCACATGTATGCGTCGAAGCTGCCGATCTCTTTCTGTACTTCAATGAAGCGACCCGCGTTGCAGATGGAGGCCGCGATCTTGCGCCGGTTTCGAATGATGCCGGAATCATCACCGAGAAGTCTTTCGATATCCTTCTCGTCAAAGGCAGCAACCTTTTTCACGTTCCAATCGGCATAGGCGCGTCGATAGGCTTCACGGCGCTTGAGGATGGTGAGCCAGCTCAGCCCGGCCTGAGCGCTCTCAAGGGTGAGCATCTCGAACCACTTGCGGTCATCGTGAACAGGCGTGCCCCATTCCAAATCGTGATAGTCGATGTAGATCGGATCGACTAGACACCATCCACATCGAGTCTTGTCGTCTGGAGGAAGTTGATGGGTTTTCATCGGGTCTTTCTTTCGGAAATGATGTCGAGTTCACCGCGATGTTCATCTTGTTTCTGATGTGATGAAAAGATGCTCGCGCAAGGGGTAAGAAGGACGAAGTGTCATCGAGAAGGCGTATGTGGCGGTGAAGAAGCATAAAAGCGCACAAAAAGCATGTGCAAGGACGTTTTCATCTTGACAACATATGTGAGATTTCGCGACAAATAAGTAGCTCAACAGAGATTGAGCTGTTTAGATTTTCTCTCAGCCGATTTTGTTTCTTCAGGGAGCGAACGACTCTTCGTTCGTAAGATGTCTCAAAATCGTCAGACTGGCGGGAGAAGATCGAAACACACAGGGTGTGTGATGTTTCCATCTTACAAGGAAAGGGAGTGACCCCCATGGTAGCAAAGAAGGCCGCAGCCAAGAAGACCACCAAGAAGGCAGCCAAGAAGACCACGAAGAAGGTCGCAACAAAGAAGGCCGCGACGAAGAAGGTCGCAACAAAGAAGGTCGCGAAGAAGACCGCCAAGAAGGCCGCCAAGAAGACGGCCAAAAAAACCACGAAGAAGGCCGCCAAGAAATAGGCCTGAGGCAACTGAGCCGTCCGGTACAGACCGGCGGCCTCCGGACGTTCCGGTTCCTTTCCCTGAAGAAGAAATGTGCGCCCGAGATGCTTCGGGCGCCGTTTTTCTTCCGCCGCTTGTAAGGACGAGAAAACATGAAGAACAAGATTGTCCGATTTGGCGTTTCCCTGGACAGCGTTCTGCTCGAGGCCTTCGACCAACAGATCGAGGGACGGCACTATACCAACCGCTCCGAAGCGATTCGAGATCTGATCCGGCGCGAACTCGTGCGCGAGGAGTGGGAGGAGTCGGACCGGGAGGTAATGGGGACAGTTACGATGGTCTACGACCATCATGTGAAGGGCCTATCGGAAAGGCTGCTGCACCTGCAGCACGATTTCACGGGCCGGATCGTGACCTCCATGCACGTTCACATCGATCATCACAACTGCCT
>JABMPG010000287.1 GCA_013203855.1 bacterium | reverse complement strand
TGCTGGAGAAGGTCGCCACCCACCCCGACCCCGCAGTCGCCACCGCCGCCCGGCATCTTATGGGGAAGTGATGCTACCTGGCTCCTTGTTGATGGCAGCCGCGAACACGCCCAATCCCGGCCGGCCATATTCGCGCCCCTTTCTTTGCGTACTGGCAGTGTGGGACCGGCACCCCCGCCGGTCAGCTCACCTGGCCCCAAGTCTCCCGAAATGCATGGCACGGGGCTTGCTCGCTTGGTAACATAGGCGTGCTGGCCCATTTCTGAGCGGGCGGTGGGTGTCAGTCTGACACACAACATAACGGAGGCAAGTGATGTTCTTTTTGAGTCCCCTTTACATATTGCTGGTCGGTCCGGCGCTGATTCTCGCGATCTGGGCCCAGATGAAGGTCAAGAGCGCTTTCGCCAAATACAGCAAGGTTGGCAATTCGTCCGGCATGTCCGGCGCGGAGGCGGCCGCCGAGATGTTGCGCGGCCTGAACATCCGCGTCGTCGGCTCCAAGGAGCAGGCTAAGAGCATGGACAACGCCGTGGCCATCGAGCGCGTGGGCGGATTCCTGACCGACCACTACGATCCCCGTTCGAAGGTTCTACGTCTGTCTCCGAAAGTGCATGATGGCCGGTCTTTGGCATCGGTTGGCGTGGCCTGTCACGAGGCAGGACATGCCCTGCAGCACGCCAATGGCTACGCGCCGCTCGAAATCCGCAGTCTCATGGTTCCGGTCGCTTCCTTCGGCTCTTGGGCGGCCTTCCCGGTGATTATCCTGGGGGCTCTGCTCCATGCCCCGGGACTGGTCGGGATCGGCATCCTGGTGTTCGCGGTTGTGGTTCTCTTTCAACTAGTCACCTTGCCGGTTGAGTTCGACGCCTCCAACCGCGCCAAACTGGCCGTGACTCAGTTCGGCATCGTCCAGACCCGCGACGAGAGCAAGGGTGTGGCGGCGGTGCTGAATGCGGCGGCCTGGACCTATGTGGCGGCCGCAGCCGCTTCGATCATGACCCTGATCTACTATGTTATGATTCTTACCGGCGGCTCGCGTCGCTGAGACAATTTGTCCCAAGAGGAACGAAATGGCTTCGGCTGAGTTGACGAAAAAGGACATCCTTCACTACCTGCGTTTCCTGCGGAACGCGGGTTTTCTCTATCTGACCCCGACCAAAGGTGGCCCGACGGAATCCGCCCACGCTCGGGCCGAGCAGCTCGAGGCGCTCAAGTTGGCGGTCGCCAAGTGCACCCAGTGCCGTCTGTGCGAGGGACGCACCCACGTCGTTTTCGGCGAGGGCAATCCCGACGCCGACCTCATGTTTGTCGGCGAGGGTCCGGGCGCGGAAGAAGACCGCTTGGGACGGCCTTTCGTGGGACGTTCGGGCAAACTCCTCGACCAGATGATCGAGCGCGTCGGCCTCAAGCGGGAGGATGTCTTCATCGGCAACGTGGTCAAGTGCCGGCCCCCTGACAACCGCGATCCCGAACTGGACGAGATGGAGACCTGCGAGCCTTTCTTGAAGAGCCAGATCGCCCTCATTCAGCCCCGCGTCATCGTGGCCCTGGGCCGTTTCGCCGCCCACCGTCTGACCGGCGAGAAGACGCCCATCGGCCGCATGAGAGGCCATTTCTACTCCTACGCCGACGTCAAGCTCATGCCCACACTGCATCCTGCCGCCGTCCTGCGCAACATGAACCAGCTCCAGGACGTGATTCATGACTTGGAGCGGGCGGTGGCAGAAATACAGAGGGATTGAGAATCCCGGAGTTCAGAGTCTTGTGTTGGTTTGAGGCCCCAATCTCAGATTTCAAGGTGAGGTTGACCTTCCTCTCGCCTGACTCACAGCCCCAAACTCCAAACGCAAAGGAGCCCCCCTTGTCCTCCCCCGAAGAATTTCTGGCCAAGTACGAGATCGAAAGCGAGCTGGGCAAGGGTGGCATGGGCGTCGTCTACAGGGCGCGCCAAGTCAGCCTCGACCGGCCCGTCGCAGTGAAGATGCTGGCGAAGGAACTGGCCGAGGACGAACGCTTCGTCCGGCGTTTCACCGAAGAAGCCCGCGCCATCGCCCGAATGCGCAACCACCCCAACATCGTCGAGGTCTATGACTTTGTCGATGCCCGGGACAACCTCTACATCGTTATGGAACTGGTCGAGGGCGAGCCGCTGAACCGTCTCATCCAGCGCCAGGGCCGGTTTCTTCCCTCCGAGGCCATCGCCATTCTCGTCCCCGTCGCCCGGGCCATCGCCCACGCCCACCTCGCTGGCGTGATACATCGCGACATCAAGCCCGAAAACATCATCGTGGACAAGACGGGGCGCGTCAAGGTCATGGACTTCGGCGTGGCCCACCTCTCCGATGCTGTTCAGAAGACCCAGACTGGCCTGGTCCTCGGAACGCCTCTTTACATGTCTCCCGAACAGGCCCGCGGACGCGCCATTGACGGCCGCTCCGATATCTACTCCCTCGGTGTCCTTCTCTATCATCTCCTCACCGGTCAGCCTCCCTTCGACGGCGACACGGCGCTTTCCATCGCCATGAAGCACGTCTCCGACGCGCCGCCCCCGCCCCGATCCGTCGATCCATCGATTCCCGAGATCATCGAGCAGGCCATCCTCAAGGCCATGGCCAAGAATCCCGACGACCGATTCCAGACCGCCGGTGACTTCGCCGATTTCCTCGAGACCTCCGACGTGCGACAGGCCCTTGTCCAGGTCCCCACACAGGCACGCATGCACGGCGCGGCGACCCTTCTGGAGCAGATGCCGACCGAAGTTGCCGACCGAGGCGAGCGGATCGGCACAGGCACGGCTGCGGCCGATGCC
>JABMPG010000286.1 GCA_013203855.1 bacterium | reverse complement strand
CGACCTGGTCGTGGAGCCGGGCCCCGCGTCGGGCCCGATCAACTTTCTGGCCTATCCCGTTCTCGAGATCGACGGCAAACCGGTCAAAGCAAAAGTCACCTTCACCTTTCAGAGAAGGCAGGGGGCGACGTAGTTGCGATCAGGTGAAGGCGGATCTTCGGGGAGAATCCAGGGCCGGCGGATCAGGAGACGCGAACTCGGTTTTCGGCGATCTCCGGAGTGTCGGCGTGTTTGCGGTTCAGCCACCTCTCGACGATTGTCAGCAGCTGGTCAGGGCTGTAGGGTTTGATCAGGAAGTCGTCGATTCCGGCGGCGCTGCGGTCGCTTTCGCAATGAGGGCCGCTCGATCCGGAGATGAGAATGACGGGCACGTCGGCGTTCTTTCCGTTTCCTTCGCGAATGCTTTGGGCCACTGCGAAACCGGCTTTGCCAGGCATGTGGCCGTCCAGGAGAACAAGGTCGTAAGGGTTTTTCTGGGCGGCTGTGAGGGCCATCGCTCCATCCTCAAACGAATCGACATCGAAGGCGGCCTCTTCGAGGACCTCGACCGCGAATTCCCTGAGAACATCGTTGTCCTCTGCCGCCAGAATCCGGCCCCGGACTTTTCCCCGGGCCGCGACTAAGGGTGAGGCTTGGTTGTCGACTTGGCTCTGACGCTTCGCGGCGGCCTTTCTTGTTTCGGAGAATCGCACCTGTGTCAGCCAGTTGAGGACCATCTCCCTGAAACTGTCCGGATCGATCGGCTTCGTGACGTAGTCGTCCATGCCGGATCTGAGACAACGATCCCGGTCTCCCCGCATGGCGTGGGCGGTGAGGGCTATGATGGGGACTCGGCGGCCTGGCGGTTCGCGACGGCGGATTTCGCGGGAGGCCTCGAGCCCCCCCATCCGGGGCATCTGGCAATCCATGAGGATCAGATCGATCTTCGGTTCGCTCTCGAAAGCAGCGATGGCTTCATATCCGTCTCGCGCGGTGAGAAATAGACAGTCCAAGCGGCGCCAGGGTGGCCAGAACGAGGTCCTGATTGATTTCATTGTCTTCGACGAGCAGAATCCGCAGATTCACCTGTGGCGCGGATTCTTGCCGGTTCTCGTTTGCCCTCGCCAATAGTCGCTTGTCTTCCTCTTCCTCGGCGATCCTCTCCAGTTCGAAGCCGGACAGGATTCTGAGGCAGGAAGTGAACCAGAATTGGCTGCCCTGGCCCTGTTCGCTGTCTACCCCGATCTCGCCTCCCATCAGCTCGGCGAGACGCTTGGAAATGCTGAGGCCCAGACCAGTGCCTCCATACTGCCTCGAGGTGGAATTATCCGCCTGAGAAAACTTCTCAAAGATTCGTGCCTGGTGCTTGCGGGGAATACCGATTCCGGTGTCGGCCACGATGAAGCGAATTACGCCATCTTGACCATTCATACGGTCCAGCGAGGCGAAGACCGAGATCGTCCCCTTTTCCGTGAACTTCAGGGCATTTCCAACTAAGTTAGTCAGAATCTGGCGAAGGCGGTTGGGATCGCCTTGCACATAGCGTGGAAGATCGGGCGACATGTCGCAGGTCAGGGTCAATCCCTTCTCGCTCACACGGAAGGACAGCACATCCGCCACCGACCGCATGAGTTCCTGAAGGTTGAAGTCAATGCACTCAAGAGCCAACTGGCCAGCCTCGATCTTCGAGAAATCCAAGACATCGTTGATAATCGTCAGCAGACCTTCGGCCGAGCTGGCGATGCTCCTGGCGTATTTCGTCTGTTTGGGATCAAGCTCAGTTTTGAGCAGCAGACTGGTCATCCCCATCACGCCGTTCATGGGGGTTCGGATTTCGTGGCTCATGTTGGCGAGAAAATCGCTCTTGGAGGCAGAGGTGTGCTCGGCCATTTCCTTGGCCTGTTTCAGATTCTCTTCGGCCGCGTGTCTTTCCAGTGCCGACCCGATAGCACTCGCCGCCGACCGTAGCGCCTCCTGTTCTGCCTCCGTCCAGCGCCGCGCCGAAGCGTGGTGGTCAAATTCCACGAAACCCCAGCATTGGCCCCGGATCAGAATAGGTGTGGCAGCAACGGACAAAACGCCCCGATTCAGCAGAATAGACTGCTCGCGCTCCGGGAGGTCTCTGGTCCTGCCCGAAATGGTTCTCCCCTGGGTCAGTTCGATATCCCAGCGGCCGAGCCCCTTCTCGTAACACTGCAACCGCTTGATAGCGTCGTTACCGATCTGCCGGACAATTCCCTCCGCCACCCACTCATACGACATGTCGAAGAATACCGTGCCGTCTGCCGAGGCATCTCTCCGGATCACACAGGCCCGGCACACCCCGGCGGCCCGGCCGATCTTGCCCAGAAAGGACCGGAGAGCGGAATCGAAATTCTCTTCCCCCACCAGCAGATTGGCCGAATCGGCCAGCACGGCGAGAACCCGGTCCTTCTTCTTCAACTGGGTGTAGTTCCGGAAGGTCCGCAGGTCAACGAACAGGATCCATAGACTGAGCAGGGCTACAGTTCCCACCGCTGTGACGGTGAGGTCCGCCGTCGCCAGTCCCTTTCTGTAAATTCGCCGAGGGATCTCCGCCTCCAGGGTCAGGACCGTGCCGTCCTCCAAGCTGGGAAAGATGCTCCAGGCGGAGAGAGCGCCATCATCTCTTACCTCAAGGTAACTCTCCTGAGACAGCACGACTGCATCATCCTTTGCAGGCCTTTTCTCTTCAGGAATCAGCGTGAAATTCACCTTGGTCTGTGATCGAAGATCTGAAATGGTCTTCTCGTCGAGGAATCGCCCCATCATCAGAATCCCCGCAGGAGGCCCTTCGCCGGTGGAGGCCAGGATGGGGCTCGAACCGAAAATCATGATACCGTGCTCGGTCGCTAGATAGCCGGAAACATCCCGGGCCACCGAAACGCCCCGGATGCCAACATGATCTGCCGGAAGAACCGGACCTCGGAACGCTTCCAGTTTCAGATCACCACCGTTTTCAAGGTCATGGACAGACCGCCAAAGAACACTGCCGCTCATATCGACGATACAGATGAAATCGATGTTGCGCCGGCCCTTCAGGGATTCCCAGTTGAGATTTGACTCCTCGTAGGCTTTGTTCCGATCTTGGACGTAACGATAGGTATCATCCCAACAGGACAAATCGTGCAGAAGATTGGCGAGGTGATATCTCTCACGCCCGATGGCGTCAGAACAGCGCTCAAGGTTCACCAGGGCATCGTCACGTTCCAGGGATCGAAAATCTGGGAGAATGACGACGTACTTGAGGGCAAAGCCACCCAAAAGAATTGGCAGAATTGCCAGGAAGACCAGCCGGTGCTTGAAAAACCTGAATATGGTAGACATGGTCCGCTCCGGTTGCGCTGACTCTTGGGGTCAGCCAGTGCGCCGAGGGATTTTCCCACTCAGATGATCGGGAGCGCCTGTCAAGGCAAAGGAGCGCGGTTGCTCCTGATTCCTCAGTATCTATCGGTCTGATGTGAACGCATGATTAGGGTGGCCCAGAAACCTCTGGACAACAAATACCACCAGTGGACCTTTCCCCCGAGTCCTGGGATGCTTAGCTGGAGCCGAGTCGAGACGAGACCCAACAGACTACGTTCTGCTTCCTCTCGCCGATATCCCTCTGCTAAGTTAGGTGCGCTGGAACATCTGGATTGCGCCGCCCGAACTCCGACCCTATGGCTTCCCTTCCCGCCGTCCTCTACCTTCGCCCTTCTGATCCGTCCCGGACGGCCATCGCGGAATATTCCCGGCATTTTCTGAAGGCCCTGCGCGGTGTGCCAGGGATCGAGGTGATCGATTTCCTGCCCGAAGGCTTGGTCGAGAAGATCGACCGACGCGAAGAGAGGCAGGCCGTGGAACGCTTCGTCACGAGACGGGCGACCGAGTACCGCGATGTGGCGGGGCCGGCGCTCGTCCACGTCGAGATGGGCAATGCCCTGCATCGGGAATTCTGGGCCGCGCGGGCTTTGCAGAACGTGCTGCCCCGGGCACGGTTCCTGTGCACGGTCCATGACCCTCCCACGCTCTGCTCGAACCCGTATCGATACGTCCGGACCGAGTTCGCGGGGGCGACGCCGCTGCGTCTGTTCGATATCGGCCTGACCCGAGCGGCTGAGATGCTGGTCGAGAAGCGCTGGCGACGTATCGAGAGGGCTTTTATCGCGAACTGCGACGATATCCTGGTTCTCGCCCGGGAAGGCCAAAGGCTTCTGAGCGATGATCCCCGGTTTCATTCCGCGCGGGTCCACCACCTGCCCCACGTCTTCGATCTCGACTCGTTGCCGCCCATTCGCGATCCGCGCCGGACCGCCGAGCCCCTGATCGTCCTCTTCGGATTTCTCGTTCCGGGCAAGGGTGTCGAGGACGCCATCGAGGCGTTCGAGCGGACGTGCGACCGGCTTGAGGGGATTGGTCCGGTCCCACGGCTGCGGGTTTTTGGTGGGGTGGCGGGAGGTGAAAGGGGCGCGGAGTACGTCCGGAGTCTCGAAAAGCGAATCGCCGTCTCTCCCCGTCGGGAGCGCATACTGTTTGAACCCGGTTTTGTGCCGGACGGGGAGCGGGATCGTCAGCTGGCCGAGGCGGAGATTCTCCTCCTGCCCGCGCGCCGTGCGCCGACGGCATACAGCAGCGCCGGGGTGATCCGGGCAATGGCGTTGGGGAAAGCGCTCGTGGCCGCCAATGCCAACACGGTTGCCGAGATGGTCGACTGCAACCGGAACGGGCTCTTGTACCAGGAGGGAAACATCCAGGACATGAGCAGGTCTCTCGAGCGGTTGTGTCTTGATTCGAGCCATCGCGAAACCCTTGGCCGCAATGCCCGCCGGACCATCGAGAAGGCGCACAGCGTGCTGCGGGTGGCGGAAACACTGGCGGAGGTCTACGAGAGAGTGGTTTCAGAGGCGGGTGGATGAGCCAGAGAGACCGATGAAGGCCCGCTTCACCCCGAAATTCGCAGGTTGAAAGCGGGAATCTGAAACAATGGATTGCGCCTCCTTTCCCTCTGGAAAACGCATTCGGAGTAGGCTATGATCGGGCCGTAGTGAAAAAACAGGAAGGAAGAGGAGCAACAACTATGAAGAGATCCCTGTGCGTGGTGATTCTATGTCTTTCGAGTCTGATGCTGATTTTCGGCGCGTCGGCTCAGCAGCAGCCGATGTACCAGGCGCCTGCGCCCCTGTCGCTGAACGAGGCGCTGGTGATGGTGCATGTGGGGAACGTGACCGGTTTCCTGGACCAGGCCGGTCTGCTGGCGCAGAAGATCGAACCGTCCATGAACGGCGCCGCTCTGAAGAGCATGGTCGGGATGTATCTGAACGACCCATCCCTGGCGGGGATGCCCGGCGACTCTGGGGCATTGATCGCGATTTTCGGAACCGGGATGATGACCTTCCTGGAAGTGCAGCCAGACCAGGCTTCGGCCTACACGAGCGCTCTTTCCGCGCAGGGCATGGCTGCGGAGACCGCGAGCAGCCTGCTGGTCTCTTCGCGCAATCCTTCGCTGATGCAGGGCGCGAAAATCCTGGCCCCGCAGGCCAAGGTCGAGATGGCCAAGCGTAGAGCTGGATCGAACATCCAGGCCACCGTTCACATGGACCGGGTTCTGGCCCAGATGGGACCGCAGATTCAGGGCATGCTGAGCATGATGGAGAGCATGCAGTCCAATCCGATGAGCCGGGTGGGCTTCCGGGCTTTCTATCTGGCCGCCCAGGAGGTCACCCAACTTGACCTCGACTTGAGCCCCGGCGCAGAAGGTCTGGCGGCCGAGTTCGTCGTGCTGCCCAAGGCCGGCTCCAGTCTGTCGCAATTTTTCGCCGCTCCGACTCAGTCCGTCGACGGGCTCATGAACTATCTTCCCTCGAACGGCGCGGTCCGAGGGGTTTTCGCCATCAACGCCGACGCCTACGCCAGCCTGATGGAGAACCTGGCGGGTCAGGCTTTCGAACAGCTCGGCACGCCCCAGCAGGATCGGGATGCGGTGATGAACATGCTTCGCAACAGCTCGATGATGCAAGGCAACGCCTCGGCCGTGGACATGTTCACTCCGGGCGGGTCCCTGTTCACCGGTTCTCAGATCTACAAGGTGGAGAATCCCGAACAGGCCACCGAGCTCATGGAGCAATCCATGGAACAGGTCAAGCAGATGTTCCAGGGCCAGCAGCAGACGGACGTGGAGATGAGTTTCGATTTCCAGAAGAACGCCCGCGAATACAAGGGCATCCCGATCCACAAACTGAACATGAAAGTCGAGGGTCCGGAGGTCCAGGGCGCTCTCGCCGACTTCCAGTATGAGATGGCCGTGGTGAAAGATTACGTGGTGAACGCGATGGGCTCGTCCTCGGTCGAGAAACTGATCGATGCCGTCCAGAGCGGCTCGAATCCCGAGGCTAAAGATCTCACGGCGAAGAGCGAATACAGCGGCGCGGATGCCTATATCGATATTGACCTGGGCCGGTTGATGGAGTCCCTGGCGTCGTCCATGGGACAGATGGCGGGTCAGGCCGACACCGCCCAGATGGACGCCATGGGCCAGGCCTTTGCGGGCGCGCGCCCGGTCACCATGGGGGCTTTCATGGACGCCGGAGCGGCGCGTCTGAAGTTCGACGTTCCCGCCGGAATCGTTTCCGCCATCGGCAACATGAACCGCCAGATGCAGGGCGGCGGCGCTCCGATGCAGTAAGCGTAACCTGTCAATCGCCTTCAGAATCGTCTTAGGGGGGAGGATTGCTCTTCCCCCCTAACACACCACTGGGCATACGGTTCCGTCCGCCCCGCATATATCCGCCGCATTTACGACCGCACGTTCCCAAATATCGGACTTTGAAGATATTGGCCTTCTCACCCCGTTCGAACGCCTCTTACGCGATTTCTGTACGTCGGGCCAGCGCTTTGCCCGCAGCTTCCTTCAGATCCCGCTTCGGGATGGATACCTTGCCGTCCGGCTAACAGTTCCCACTGCCTGGCTTGGCGCAGAAGAAAAAGGGCGGTCCCCGAGGGACCGCCCTTTTTGCAGTTCAACGACGATGCAAGGCCGCCCGGACTACTTGAACTGGAGGCATCCGAAGAACCAAGGGGCGTGCATCTTGGGCGTGGGCCAGTCGATGGGCGCCCAGGTCAGCCAGTGCGGATGGGAGGTCTTGTTCGCGCACTTGTAGAAATTCGCCCGCCACATTACGCCTGGGGCTGGGTCCTGCACTTCCATGTAGGGCTTCAGGATTTCGATAGGGACGCGATACTCCACCACCCACGTGGTCGGCTCCTGGATTTCTTCGAGGACCTGTTTCGGCATCGTGTGGGCCCGCTCGATCCGCTGGGTGAACTCTTCGCGGATGGGGGTGCGGGTCGTGACCGTGTCGTCCTCCTCCACAATCTGGTACCGGAACAGCATGACGCCGCCGCAGTTCATCTCAATGTTGAAATAGCCCTTGCCCGTGTCCATGTCCGGCGTGAAGAAAAACTCGGTGCAGCTGTCGTTGCAGACCATGTCCTGGTCCTTCTCGCCCACGGCCTTCACGTACTGATCCTCCACGCGGAAGATCACGTACAGATTCTCGGGATCGTACACGAGTTTGGCCTGCACCTTTGGGAAATGCTCGGGTTTCTCGCCGGCGTGAAAGGTCAAGGTCAGGGGCTCCACGTTCTTCCAAGGCTCCTTGTCCCAGACCGCATTGATCTCTACCGGTTTCTCCGCCCGTTGAACCTGATAGACCATTCCTTTGCACTCCTCATCCTCAAGTTCCGCACCAAACGTCGTTCCAGCCAACGCCAGCACTGCGATGAACACCAGCCAATTTTTTTTCATGTCTGCCTCCTTGGCCCGGATCGGAATCCGGCAACAATGCTATTACCATAGATTCTCCCCCCGCGTGCTGTCAAGGCACAAGGGATCTCGAACCCGGGCATCGCGTGGGACGAGATCTAGTTCCGAAAGCTATGGAGCGGGGCGGGGATTCGGCCGCCGCGAGCGATGAAGTGAGTTTCGGGATCGACGTTTGGAAGTGGCATGATGACGGATCCTCCGAAGAGGCCGCCCCAGGAGACTTTGTGGCCGGCCTTTTTGCCCGGAACGGGGATAATCCGGCAGGCGGTGGTCTTGTTGTTGATGACGCCGATTGCCATTTCGTCGCCGATGAGAGAGGCAAGGGTGAGGGCGGTGGTGTCGCCGGGGACCAGAACCATGTCGAGTCCGACAGAGCAGACGGATGTCATGGCCTCGAGTTTTTCGATGGTAAGGGAGCCATCGGCGGTGGCTTCAGCGAGGGTGGCATCTTCGCTGACGGGGATGAAGGCTCCGGAGAGGCCGCCCACGGACGAGGAGGCGAAGAGGCCGCCCTTCTTGATGGCATCGTTGAGCATGGCCACGGCCAGCGTGCTGCCGGGTTCGCCGAAGCGGCGGATGCCCATAGCGCGGAAGATCTCGCCCACGCTATCGCCCACTCGGGGTGTGGGGGCGAGGCTGAGGTCGACGATACCGAACTCGACGCCGAGGACCTGGCTGAGTTCCCGGCCGATGAGTTCGCCTACGCGGGTGACTCGGAAAGACTGGATTTTGATCTCTTCGGCGATTTCGTCGAGGCCGATGTCGGGCTGGGCTTCAATGAGGCGCTCGATGGCGCGTTTGACGACGCCGGGGCCGCTGACGCCGATGTTGATCACACACTCGGGTTCGCCCGCTCCGAGATAGGCGCCGGCCAT
>JABMPG010000031.1 GCA_013203855.1 bacterium | reverse complement strand
GCGACCCGCCTTCTCAGGCTTGTCAAATCCAAATGGGATGTCTATCATACCCGTTGCCGAACCAGTTCAACGGAAAAGGACTTCTCATGTCTCGCGAAAATCCGGAGCGGCCGAACATTCTCTATTTCATCACCCATGACCAGGGCGACACGGTTCATTGCCTGGGCTGGGAACAGGCGCGGACGCCTAACCTGGACCGACTAGCCTCTCAGGGCGCGCGGTTCACCAATCACTTCTGCGCCACCATGTGCTGCAGTCCGGCACGCGGCGCGCTCATGACCGGCCGTCACGCGCACGCCAACGGCCTCATGGGACTTGTCAACCGTGGTATCGTCTTGCCTCAGAGCGAACGCACCGCCGTCGATTACCTCAACGACGCCGGCTATCATACCTGCCAGATCGGTCTGCAGCATGAACGCATGCGCGATCAGAATCACTATCGGGAGCTGGGTACGGAGAAGGTGAATTGCGGTACGGTCTGTCGCGACGTGGCCGACTGGCTTCGCGCCCACAAGGACGACGACCAGCCGTTCTATCTGAACGCCGGTACCTTCGAGGTCCACGCCCCCTGGACGAATCCCCACTACCAGAACCGTTACACGCCGGAGGAAGTGGAGATTCCCTCCTATCTTGTGGACACGCCCGAGATCCGGAACATGATGGCGACCTATCTCGGTTCCGTGGCCTGGTTCGATGAATGCTACGGCCAGGTTCTCGACGCTCTGGAGGAAACGGGTCTGGCGGAGAATACCATCGTGGTCTTCACCACCGATCACGGCATTTCTTTCCCGGCGCGGGCCAAGGGGACGTGCTACGAGGCGGGTCTGCGGACCTGCATGTTCATCCGATGGGACGGGCACATCGAGGCGAATCTCGAGATGTTCCACCTCGCGTCGGGCGTCGACCTTCTGCCGACGCTTCTGGAAATGGTCGGTCTCGAGCCGGCTGACAACGTGCATGGTTACAGCCACGCGGCCTTCCTGCTCGGACAGCCCTACACCCCCCAGGAGCACATTTTCGCCGAGCACAACTTTCACGCAATCTTCGATCCGGTGCGGGTTATCCGGGGTGAGCAGTACAAACTCATTCACAACTTCTCGGAACGGTCCCTGATCCTGCCGGCCCCGGTGGCGCAGGAGACCTATCGCACGTCAACGGTCGAAATGCGCAATTCTGGAATTCGCCGTCCGCCCCTCGAACTCTATGACATCCAAGAAGACCCGATCGAGATGCGCAACCTCGCTTACAACGAGGAGTACCGGGAAATCGTGGAAACGATGAGCGCCCGACTGGACGAATGGCGCAACGAAACGGGCGACTACCTGCGCGGAGCCTTCGAGTTCTGTCACCTGCCACGGCGGGAGGATCAGATCATTCCCGGACTTCCGGAGAGGTGGTGGCGCGAGCAGCCTTTTGCGAAGGACGCGTTGTCCTTGGACGAAAAGACGGCCCGGGAAAAGGCGTTTCAGTGCTGGGGGTAGGTTGTGCGGAAACGGAGTGGCAACGAGGGGGCTGAGGTGGTCTACTCAGTCCCTTTTTCGTTTGCCTCTCTCGCTCTCTCTTCATAGCTCAGGGGCACGACGAGGATGGCGCAGTCGGCGTGTCGGGTGATTTTTTCGGTGACGTTGCCGAAGAGGACGGTTCCCCAACTGCTTTTGCCATGGCGGCCCATGACGATGAGGTCGACGTCTTCCTCCTCGGCGTATTCGAGGATGCGGGCGTAGTCTTTGCCGATCCGGACTTCGACGACGAGCTCCATGTCAGCGGGAACGCGGGGACGGTAGGTTTCGTCAATCTTGGCGTCGATGTTGGCCTTGGCCTTGATGTCGATGTCTTCGATCTCGTAGAGGTAGGTTTTCCAGAACTGGGCTTCGGGCTCGGGAATGACGTGGAGGAGGTGCAGGGCGCAACCGGGCCGTCGCGAGGCGGCATCGATGGCATACTGGAAGGCGAAATCGGCGTTTTCAGAAAAGTCGGTGCAGAAGAGGATTTTTCGAAAGGGTCTCAGGCCGGGGAAGGGGGCGGTCATGGGCTATTGGCTCCTCAAAGTCAATATGCAAAACGTGCAGATGAGAAATGCAAGATGAGGATAGGCCACTGAAGTGCAGCTGGTTACGGTCTGCTGCCTGCTGGCTCCCGGCTACTTCTCCCGCGTCATCCACCCGCTTCCACCCGCTGGGTAAGGATGACGGCGCGGTTCTGGTGGACTTCGAGAAAGCCGTCTCCGCGGATGTGGTAGCGGGAGTGCCGGACCTGGGGTCCGCTGAGGGTGAGATCGCCCTCTCCGAGAGTGGCCAGAAGGGGGGCGTGGTTGGCCAGAATGCCGACATATCCGTCTTCGGCGGGGGCGATAAGGGAATCGACTTCGCCGTCGAACTCGACCCGTTCGGGTGAGATAATCTTGAGGTGAAAGAGCGGGGGCATGCGGTGTCCTTGGGTGACGGGCGCTGGATCAGACCTTGGCCTTGCGGCCCTTTTCGATGGCTTCTTCGATGGTGCCGACCATGTAGAATGCCTGCTCGGACAGGTCGTCGTGCTCGCCCTGGATAATCTGTTTGACTCCGCGGATGGTGTCCTCGACCTTGACATAAGCGCCGGGCTGGCCGGTGAAGGCCTCGGCCATGTACATGGGCTGGCTGAGGAAGCGCTGGAGTTTTCGGGCG
>JABMPG010000285.1 GCA_013203855.1 bacterium | reverse complement strand
GTCAAAAACCTCGTGCATTTCAACGGTAGTCAACCCGAGAACCCTGTCCATCAGCAGGTAAGCTTCGCAAATCATCTGCATGTCGCCGTATTCGATGCCGTTGTGAACCATCTTGACAAAATGGCCTGCGCCGTTCTCACCTACCCAGTCGCAGCACGGCTCACCCTCGTCCGTCTTGGCCGAGATCCCTTGGAAAATGGGCTTCACGATGGGCCACGCCGCGGGCGATCCGCCGGGCATGATGGACGGGCCTTTGAGGGCGCCTTCTTCGCCGCCGGAAACGCCGGTGCCGATGTAGAGTTTGCCGGCCTTCTCGACCTTCTCCGCGCGGCGGATCGTGTCGGGAAAGTGGCTGTTGCCGCCGTCGATCAGAATGTCGCCATCTTCGAGCAGGGGCAGAAACTGATCGATGAAAGCGTCCACCGGCTTGCCCGCCTTGACCATGAGCATTACCTTGCGGGGCTTCTTGAGACTCTCCACCAGTTCCTCGGGCGACCTGCATCCGATGATGTTCTTGCCCTTCGCGTGCCCGCCGATAAAATCGTCCACCTTGGAGGTGGTGCGGTTGTAACAGGCCACGGTGAAACCCTTGCTCTCCATGTTCAGGATCAGGTTCTCACCCATGACCGCCAGACCCACGACACCGATATCCGCTTTCGACATGTTCGTTCTCCTCGAGAATTAAGTAAATCGCATCGGGTCCGGCCAAGCCGGTCCGGACGCTCTGGTTCAACCCGAAGTTTCAATAGACCGATTCCGAACCATAATGTCAAGGGTCTTCCCTGTGGCCCACTTTGCGCCGGCGGCTCCGGCTTGTAGTCCAGCCTTCAGGCTCTCCCTCAGTACCGGTCCAGCGTGTTCAGCGTGGGGTGACGCTCTGGGAAAAGCGCTGGCACGAGACCTTTCGTTTCCCCTGAGAGTTTCATCCCGTGCGACTGAACCACATCCGTCGGCTCATCCGTCCCGATCAGAAGCTGGGCCAGCGCATCGCCGCCTCGGATCGCGTGCGGGGTCTTCGTCGGAGAGGCTATCGAGACGCGCCCCTTTCGGATCTTCAGCATCGCCTTCTCACGCGGATCGGCCAGAAGCAGGTCGCCGGACCAACTTATGAAGGAGGAGGCCGCGAGCCGTTGCTCGAACTCCGGAACCATCTTCTCCAGTGTCGACGCCAGGTTGACGGTCCGAATCATGGCCCGGCCGTCGCGGGCATAGACCGTCTCGGCCCGGCAGTTTCCCTGGCGAATGCGCAGGCAAAGCGGGTGGTCGTGGTGCAGGTGCTCGAAACGGACGCGGCGGCAGAGAGAGCGGCGGGCTTCGTGGGCCAGAACGCGCAGGGCCTGCTCGACGTCCCCGGCCGAGCAAATCCAGTTCAAGGTGTCGCCCTTGGGCTGAGACATCACAAACCCCGCCAGCCGGCCCCTCGAATCCGCCCAGGTATGGGAAAGAAAACCGTGCGAGCCGGGCAAGGGCTTCCGCGCGGGGTGTACAGCCGTGCCGGTCAGTAGGTTGTTTTCGCGATCATAGAGCCGCGCGAGGTCGCCCAGCAGATGCTGCGGTCCTTTCTGCAGGGCCACCGGCGGTTCCTCCTGGGGCAGTTCGTCCAGTTCGACGGTCCAGATCGTTTCTGACCAGGCCCGCGTGTAGCCGAAGCGGCTGTAGAAATTCGGAATGCCGAAGAGGACTGACACGTCGAAACCGTCGGCGGCGCAGGCAGCCAGGACGGCGTCCATGGTCCGCGAAACGAGCCCGCGTTTGCGATAGTCGCCGTGGGTGCACACCATCCCCACGCCCGCCGTGCGCAGCCGGGCCTTGCCCACTCGCATGAGATAGTCGCAGATTCCCACGAACGAGACGATGCGGCCGTCGAGGAGTCCCACGCGGCTGACGGCGGGGTTGAACCACCCCGACGTGTCCCCGAGCCGTTCCCGATAGCGTTTGCGAGCGGTGAAAAAGTCGCCCCGGTCGGCGAAGCAATGCCCGCCCAGATCGACCACCTCGTCCATGTGGCGCTTCGGATCGAAAGGTTCAAGATGCAGGTCTTCCGCAGGTGGCTTTTTCGCGGTAGTTATTCTCTTGGCGTTCGATGTGTTCGTCATTCTGCTCTCCTTTTGCACGGTGTTTCTCAACCCATCTCCACCCCGAAGGTCAGACCCCGCAATGCCTCCGCCAGGGCGTCCGACCCGTTCCGAAGTCGCACGGTGGTCCACTTGAACTCGCGCCGGCGCGGGTAATTCTTGCGGAGCGCGCGGAAAGTCTCGGCCCGCGCGTCGGGGTCGGGGTTCGCCATGGCCTGGCGGAAACGGCCGTCGTCCTCTAGAATCGGGTACACGCGAAAAACCGCCTCGCGCAGAACATCCTCATCGGCCCGGCTCCTCGCGTCGATCTCGATCTCGGGCACATCCGGCTCGGGCAGACACGGCGACGGATCCCAGGTCGGCTCGACTCCGGTCCATTCGCAGATCTGCCGGTAAATTTGGTTCGTCCCGTTTGCTTTACCATCGAAGGAATGCCCCGCGATGTGTGGGGT
>JABMPG010000284.1 GCA_013203855.1 bacterium | reverse complement strand
TCCCAGACCCGCGCAACCAAAATCCAGTTCTTTTTTGTTGCCTGTCGCCGGTCTTTTCGCTAAAAAGGAAAATTCGGGATTGCTGGCAGGTGCACCCGGGACAGTGTCGCGCCCCTGCCCTATGTCTTACAGAAAGGATTTCATCCGTCCTCCATGGGAAGCATCATCAAAAAGCGGAGAAAAAAGATCCGCAAGCATAAACTGAAAAAACTGCGGAAGAAGATGCGTCACCGCCGTTAGTTCCTTCCGGCTGCTATCTAAAGAGCGCGGACATAGTCTTTTTTCTCCCTCGGACGTTCATCCTACTCCGACTGGAGGGGAGGGTTGTGTTCGCGCCTTCTCTTTTTTGAGATGGATCATCCCGCGATATTCAAGGATACAACATGCGAAATCGTCTGTTCGTGATTGCTCTCCTGCTGGCCGTACTAGCGAGTCTGACGGGCTGTATCTTCATTCCCTTCCAGGGCCCGGTCCGCCGACGCGATATGGCGGTCGAAACTCTGATCGAAGCCCAAAGCATCTGGACCAGCGACCAGGTCCTCCTTGTCAGCCTGGACGGCCTCCTGGACGACGAGCCCCGCGAAGGTGGCTGGTTCTCCCGGCCCAGCGCCCTCGTGCAACTCAAGGACGTGCTGGATTACGCCGAATCCGATCACCGCGTGAAGGCCCTTCTCCTGCGCGTCAATTCCCCGGGCGGACAGGTCACGGCCAGCGATCTGATCCATCAGGAACTGAAACGGTTTAAGGAAAAGACCGGCGTCAAGATCGCCGTCATCTGCATGGACCTTGCCGCCTCTGGCGGGTATTACGCCGCCATGGCTGGGGACGAGATCTGGGCCCTGCCCACGACTGTCACCGGATCGATCGGTGTCATCGCCTTTTTCCCCGAAATCGGCGGTCTGGGACGAAAGATCGGGCTGGACATGCGGGTCATCAAGTCCGGCGAGTACAAGGACACCGGCTCGATGTGGCGTGAGTTTTCCAAAGGGGACCGCGAGATCCTCCAGGGCGTCATCGACGAGATGCACGAACGCTTCGTGAATATCGTCGTCCAGGGCCGCCCCAGACTGAGCGAGGAGCGCGTCCGCGAACTGGCAAACGGCCGCATTTATACGGCGAAACAGGCCCTCGAAGCAGGACTCATCGACCATGTCGGCAATTTCGATCAGGCTTTCGAAGGCGCCAAACGTCTGGCCGGGATCGAGGATGCCTCCCTGGTCGCCTGCAAGTATCCCGGCGACTATCACGGTAATTACTACGCTTGGGCCCGGTCCAACCGTGGCCAAGTCGCGGAGTCGGGCCCTCAGCCCCAGATCAACCTCTTTCGGCTCGATCTGGGCGAATCCCTGCATGCTCTGGGAACGCCGTTCTATTACCTCTGGCTGCCCTGAGCTAAGTGGTCTCGCATTGTCTTGACAAGCCCCTTGGCCTCCATTCTAATGGTTGGCATGTTGAAAACGCCGATCACGACCTGTCGAATCTGTGTGCTGGACGGCCACACGCTCAACCCCGGCGACCTCAAATGGGACGCCTTGGCCGAACTGGGGCTCCTCGATCTTTTCGAGCGCACGCCCGAAAGCCAGACCGTGGAACGGGCCATGAACGCCCAGATCGCCCTCACCAACAAGGTTATCTTTGATCGCCCGGTTCTCGAACGTCTGTCGCGCCTCCGCTACATCGGCGTGATGGCCACCGGCTACAATGTGGTCGATATCGACGCCGCCCGCGAGCGGGCCATCGTCGTCACCAACGTTCCCGCCTATTCGACCAGCTCTGTCGCACAAATGGTCTTCGCCCTCCTGTTCGAACTCACCCAGCGCGCCGGCCATCACGCCGACACGGTCCGCCAGGGCAAATGGTCCCGCTCGAAGGATTTCTGTTACTGGGATTTCCCCCTGATCGAGATCGAAGGCCTCACGATGGGCATCTACAGCCTGGGCCGCATCGGTCAGGCGGTGGCCCAGCGGGCTCTGGCTTTCGGGATGAAGGTCATCGCCGTGAGCCATCATCCCGAGGATGCCCCCGAAGGTGTCGAACTCGTCGATCCGGAAACACTTTTCCGCCAAAGCGACGTCCTGACCCTCCACTGTCCTTTCACGCCGGAAACGAAACATTTGATCAATGCCGAAAGCCTAGCCTCGATGAAACCCGGAGCCATTCTGATCAATACCAGCCGGGGCCCTGTCGTGGATGAAGCGGCCCTCGCGACGGCTCTTCTTGAGGGGCGGCTGGCCGGGGCGGGACTCGATGTGTTGTCCCAGGAGCCTCCCGCGCCGGATAACCCCCTCCTCTCCGCGCCGAACTGTCTCATCACGCCTCATATCGCCTGGGCGACGAGCGCGGCCCGGGAGCGACTGATGAGGACGGTGGTGGAAAACGTGCGTGCTTTTCTGGATGGACGTCCTCAGAACGTGGTGAATCCTTAGACGGCGGCGCCGGTCCCGGTGCCGCGGGAGTTCGTATGTCATGAAAGTCTCTCTCCTCTTCGGAACCCAGATTGCCGGCATCCTCTGGGTCGTCTCAATCGCCCTGTCCGGGAGATCGGTCCCCGCTCAGACCAGCGCCATCCTTGAGCAGCCCGTCAACATCCTGATCGAGGCCGAAGAATTCCAGTTCGAGGGCGGATGGGGACCCCAGACCGATTCGTTTTCCCTGCGGGGTAAACATCTCGGCGTAGTCATGAACCTGCCGGATGGGAAATCTCCCACCGAATCCGTGGCCGACGCCGTTACCGTGATCGATATCCCCCAGGACGGAACCTGGCAGGTCTGGGCTCGCAGCCGCGACTTTTCTCAGAGCACTGGAACGCGTCTCTTTCAGGTGATGATCGACAAACAGGGCCTCCCCAAGGAACTCGGCGCTCACGCCGGGGATGGATGGGCGTGGGAGAAAGCCGGAGCCATCGAACTCTCCGCCGGACGACACGCCCTGGCCCTTCACGACACGACCCACTTCTACGCCCGTTGCGATGCCTTGTTCCTCTCGAATGGCGATGCCAATCCGGGGAAGATTTCTTCCGCCGACATGCAGGACGCGCGCGAACAACCCGTCTGGATAGTGACTTCCGACTCCCCATGGAGCGGAGAAGCGAACGAGGAGATCAAAGACATCCGCGAAGTGGCCCGCCTGCGCAACGATCGCGTCCAGTTCATCTTCGAGCAGGGAACGTCGAACGGAGCACCCGCCTTCCGATACCGGACTGCCCTGAACACGGAAAAGGGATGGCAGACGGTTTCAGTTTCAGCGCTCCAGAGCAGTCTTTTTCTTCTTCACTCGACCGGAAACCCGCTGAAGCCCGGCCTCCATCCCGAATGGGAACAAGCCGGGAGAATGAGCCGCTTCGAACTCAACGGGATCGCCTATGAAGTCCAAGCCGAAAAGCACAGTCCCTTCGGTGCAGGCGATGTCACGCTCCTTCCTGCGGTCCGGATCGAGAAGATCGGGGACGGCGTTCGGATACTGCACGCATCCAGCGATCAGACCGCCACCGCCATCTGGACACTGTCTGCCGGCGCCCTGCATGCTCGGTGCGAAGTCGAGACGGTTGCCGCGCGCGACGGCTATTACTCCCTTGGCTTTCTCGGCTTTGAAAGCCTGGCCTCCGACCAGGTCGCCTTCGTTCAGCTCCCTCCCGTGTTCCAGTACCAGCGCCTTTCCTACCGGCCCGAGATGGTCTTCAGTTCCATTGCCACCCACCCCATGGCCCTTGTGCAGAAGCAGGCCGGCCCGTCCTGGGCCTTGACGGCCGACCCCGCGCGACTCCCCTTCGCGTGGCCCGAACTGGCGAATGCCCCCTATGGCTTCTCCCTCATCAACCCGCTAGGAGAGGCTCAGCCCGCCGTCTTCTCCCCGGTTCTCGGCATGACCGGATCGAACTGGAAGGCGGGAGAGAAGCGTTCCGTTTCCTGGAACCTTGCGGCCTGCGCCGGGGACTGGAAAGAGGCGCTGACCTACGTGTCGGACGAGATTCTCGGCGTGAAGGACTATCGTCAGCCCATCGACGTCTCCCTGACCGATGCCGCGCTGAACATGCTCGACCTGATCCGGGACGAGAAGGCCGCCGGCTGGGATCCCGAGTTCAAGGGCTTCAGGCAGATCGAACTCCCCGACACGGTGACGCAGGCCTCTCCCCTGGCGATTATCGAGGCGGCCGTGCTGTCCCGGGATGAGTCCTTCTTTCGCGATCGCGCCCTGCCCACCCTTGCCTTCACGCTTACCCGGCGTAGCGCTACGCTCAAACGCCCCGCGAGCCAGGCCGAACGCGATCAGAACGTCACCATCCCCACGGGCTTCTACACCACGGCCTATTGGCAGGGGGTCCATGCCCTCCTCGCCGAGAAAAACCCCTGGCTGGACGAATTCATCCTGCCCGGCGGCGACGTCTCCCACACCACCTGGTACTCCCGCACGCCGCTCTGGTCCGAGTGGCTCGCACAATATCGCTACCATCCCGACCCCGCCCTTCTCGACCGGATCCGCGCGGAGGCCGACGCCTATATCGAGAAGGTGGTCTTCGGGCCCCACAAAAGAGTCCTGGGAACCGAGATGCACTACCATGTCGTGGCCTATCCGTACTGGTGGGACCTGGTAGACCTGTACGAGCTAACCGGCGACGACAGATATCGGGAAGCGGCAGTCGAGGGCGCTTTTCACACCATGGCGGGGCTGCGGGCTCAGCCGCCCGCCCCGGCCCGGCCCGTAGAGATCCACACGACACCACAGATCCAGAGTCCCCTTGCCATGGTGCAGGAAAAACGAACCTATCGCGGAAATGAAGTTTTCCGACTCGGATTTCCGATCAAGCAGAATCCCTCCGCCCATGAGGTCCCCGCCTGGCAGGTTTCTCCCGTCGGCCTGGGAATCGAGACACTGAGCACCTATGTGCCTGCATCGGGCGGCATGCGCCACACCCTCATGTCCATGTGGTCGCCCGACCTGCTTCGGCTCTCGGGCCACACCGGCCTGCCCATCCTGCGAACGTATGCCCGAAACGGGATCATCGGCCGCTACGCCAACTATCCCGGCTACTACCTGGCCTTCCTCACCGATCTGATCCTCAATCCGCGCTATCCCTACGAAGGCCCGGACCTGACGACGATCTACTATCATCACATCGCGCCCCAACTCGGCCTCACCGTCGATTACCTCTTCGCCCAGGCCTCGGTCCGCTCCGGCGGCCGCGTCCGCTTCCCCTATGCCCGCCAACATAGCTACGCCTATTTCGTGCATCGGGTTTATGGCATGGCGGGTGGAGAGGTTTTCGGGACGTCGAACGTCGCGCCGTGGCTTGAGCGGGGGTTGGTCGATCTGGACAAGAAATCTCGCCCGATGGTCGACTGGCTTGCTGCGCGAAGTGAAGATCGGTTCTTTGTCATGCTCATGAACCAGGCCGCCGACTTCACCACGGTTTCACTCAAATTGGACTCCAAGAAGATCGGCCTGACCGGCGCAGGCGTGACCGAAGTTTTCATAAACCAGCAGGCTGTTCCCGGATATCACGACCTCAACAAGACCCCTTCGGTCCTCCTGCCCCCTCAGGGCATGGTGACACTGTCCATGGCAGCCGAAAAGCGCCCCGTTTCCCCCCAAGTGCCGCCCCTCCAAAACGGGCACAGCGTCCAGAAGATCAGCGACGCCTGGGGCAACGTCCATACCTTCCGAATCCGCGGGCCTTTCGGATCGGACGCCCTCTACGTCTTCGTGGACGGCGGGCCGATCGCGGACGTGGCCGTGGAACTTGAGGTCCTGCAACCCTCCAAGAGCAAGCAAACCCGAAGCCGTTTCCCTTACGAGTTCCTGGTCTATCCCGTGCCGACAGATCAAGATATCCCGTTCCGGCTCAAGACCGCCAAATGGGAAAACGAACCGGGGCGGCAGATGGAGATAACGGTAGGTCGATAGCCAGACCGTAGTTCTGCCTCGAAAATCGCGCTGTGGTCGCTCCCTATCATTCTCGGCTCTATCTACCCGTTGTTCTCTATGCTTGAGGATATCCGATAGGGCATCTTCATGGTCTTCGTGCCCCTCGGGGTCCGGCGACCTTGCCGGGGCTGTGCGCTTCCGCGCTTTTCAGCGCCACATGCAAACACCGAACTCCTGCCTTGAAACCCAAACTCGAAACTGGCTTCCGTCAAACACGCGGGGTGCACTCCGAGCCTTTTCGGGCTCGGATTTCGAACTCAGAACTCGAGATTTCCGCCCGGCTGTGGTATAAGATCAGACTGAAATGGTTGGGCACAACCACACATTAAGGAGGCCGTCCATGAAACGCCTGCTTCCCATTTGTTTGACTTTCGCAGCCGTTGTCCTGTTGTTCCATGCCGCCACACCGGGCCATGCCACTCCCCCTAAACGGATTCTGATTGGCTATGAGCCGACGTCGAACACGCTTCAGGTCAACGTGATCCATCCCGTCCCACGTCTGGCGCTTTGGATGCACCGCATCGTGAAGGTGGAGGTCTACCTTAACGAGAAGATGATCGCGGCCGGAGTGTTCGAGGGACAGACCGACAAGAACGGACTTCGCTCGGAGTTCACACTTAAGGAAAAGGTCAAACCGGGCGACCAGATCCGTGTCTGGGCCGAGTGCAATCTGTGGGGGACGAAGGAGAACACTCTGAAGATCGAGTTGACACCGGATCAGAAGGCCGCGCGCAAGAAAGAAGTACTGAGAGAAATGCTCCGGGTCGAGAAGGAGAAACAGGCACGGGGACAGGAGTTGCTGAAGAGCATGGAGGAGAAAGAGCCAACGAAAGAGAATGCGCCGCAGAAGACAAACGAGGCGCCAACCGAGTAGCATGACGCACTCCGAGCATACACCGCCCCTCCGCAAGCCTAAGTGGCTGCGTCGCCGCCTGCCATCGGGTCCGGCCTACGAGGCCACGCGCTCGCTGATCGAGCGCGGCGGATTGCACACGGTCTGCCAGGAAGCCCAATGCCCGAACATGTGGGAGTGCTTCTCGAGCCATACGGCCACATTTCTAATTCTGGGCGACCGTTGCACGCGTGGCTGCCGGTTCTGCGCGGTGGGACACGATCCTCAGGGGCTGCCCGATCCCGAGGAACCCGAGCGCGTCGCCAAAGCAACCGAGGAGATGGGCCTGCGCTACGTCGTCGTGACCTCGGTCACGCGGGATGATCTTCCCGATGGGGGCGCCTCCCATTTTGCCGCCACGATCCACGCGATTCGAACCCGGCAATCCAAGACTCGGATCGAAGTCCTGATCCCCGATTTCCAGGGGGACCCGGAGGCTCTTGGCGTGGTCCTCAACGCGCGTCCCGACGTTTTGAATCACAACGTCGAGACCGTGCCCCGTCTCTATCCGCGTGTGCGCCCCCAGGCGATCTACGAGCGTTCGCTGGAACTGCTGCGGCGAGTGAGCGAAGAGAGCGATATCCCCGGAAAGTCGGGTCTGATGCTGGGCCTGGGCGAGACCTCCGAGGAGATCGAGCAGGTTCTGCGCGACCTGCGGGGGGCGAGCTGTGCGATGCTGACCCTGGGTCAATACCTTCAGCCGAGCACGAGACAACTCCCCGTGGACCGCTATGCTACGCCCGAGGAATTCGAGGGCTGGCGGACTCGTGCCCTGGAGATGGGTTTCACGCATGTGGCGAGCGGGCCCTTCGTGCGAAGTTCCTATCACGCCGGAGACCTGTTCGAGAAAAAGCGAGACTGATCGATACATTCGTGCGAGTAGAGCATTTCTCGAAAATAATTGCGCGATGGGGCGTTTTTTCTAGACACACCATATGGTT
>JABMPG010000283.1 GCA_013203855.1 bacterium | reverse complement strand
TTGACGTCCCTCGAAGTCGCCTTCGAGCACGCGAAACGCAAGTTTGTAAGCCGGCGTTCCCTTCGTCTTGGACGTAGAGAGTTCGCCAGAGACGATCCGGGCGAAATACTCGCCCGCCGGCAGCGGAGCGAAATCTTCGGCGGCCTGGGTTTCACCCCACGCATCGGATAGACGATCGCGGTCGCCGTCGTGTAGAATATCGGAAAGTGATTTTCGCACGGGGGATTATTCCTCCACCCTGGCGCCGGCGGTTGCAGCCGTCGGGGTCGGGTTGTTAAGGTTTGTGGGGAAAAGAAGGCCTTGGGTAGGGGCCGTGTCCTGGTCTTCGTCGGTCGGATCGCCATCGACACGACCGCAACTGCACAGATTAGGTGGGCAACTCATCGTCGCGCCCCCTTTCTGCAAGAGGGGCAGCCAGCGTTGACCCATTCCTCAATTCCGGCCTTGGACCAACGCACCAAGGAATTCAGCCTAAGCGGCGGGGGCATCTTCCCGGCATCCGATAATCGGTAGATATGCCTTGTCGAACAGTTCAACAATGTGGCGACCTGGCCTACGTCAAGCAACTTGGCGGAACCGTCCGCCGGCGTAGCTACAGTACTCATAAAACAGACTCCAGAAGGGTGTACTTACTGACAACCACGTTAGTTGTCTGACACCTTGAGTCTGATAAAGACAAAGTCGCCGGCAAGGGCGATTCAAGAAGACTTCTTCCGGTTCAAGAAGACTTTTTCCGGTCTCTTAGGCTACCGTAGATGTTTCTTCCTTTTTCGGACAACGGATACCCATGTCCGGCAGCAAAGATACCCATTTTTCTCAATGCAGCCAACTTTTCTTTGACATGCCCACTGTAAAGCACCCCCGCTGCCTTTGCAATTGCCTTGCCATTGGTCTTTGACTCTGACTGTTCTCGACTATAGAAATCCCCCACAGCCAAGATGAGCAACGGGTAAAGGCTGTCCTCCTCAATTTCTGATGGAATCTCTGCGTCGGTTTGGGGGGGGGCTCCTGTGTGAACACTCGACGGCCTCAGCTGCTTGCAAATTGTTTGTTGATCAGCGATATTGGTGACATTGTCGGCTTCCTCCTCGGTCGGGAGGGCTTTCTTTTCGGAAGGTGCCTTGCCTACTGCCTCATCGGCCAGTTCCCCATTATCCGCCGTTTTTCCAGCTCGTTTAAGCAGCAATGGTGCGAACGGTTCCAACGCCAAGTCCAGTTGTCTTCCGGCCTGTATCCATTGATCAATGTGTCGGTCTGAAACCTCACGAGTTTGCTCGATCTCCCGGGCTATCTCTACGCAGGCACTGCGAACCAAGGCCAAGCATTCTGCCACCTCATCTTGTTGTTCGTCGTCAAACCCCAGCAGTCGGATCGGCTGATCTTCTGGCCCGAGGATCCGAAAAACCCTGATCAGTCGCGATATGCTTGAAGCGACGTTGCGATATGTGCTGGCGGGTACAGGAAAGTCTGCTCTGCGTGCATCGACCACGCTCATGAGCGAGCGGTCAACGTCATCCGATAAGCCTTCCAGCGTCCGGAAGAGCTCGATAAGAGCTGAGAAGTGTTTAGACATGATTCCTACCTTCCCTGGAAGGGCTGCGCGTCGGCGTCCGAGGTAGGATGGATCGCCGGCGGCGCAGCCGGTGCCCCGGGTCAATTACTCCCGGTGGACACATCTTACTCGATCTTGGGACCTGGGGAAGCCTGCGGCGTTCGGCAAAATCAGGCCGCACGCCGCCTTGATTGCCCAATTTGCCAAACCGCGAGTATGCATGGAATCGGTGGGATTGTCCGCAAGCGATTGCGTCGAGGTCAGCCTCTTATCGGGCCGCGAACCCCCACACCCTTACCTTCCCGTCCTCGCCGGCGCTGGCCAGCATCGAGCCGTCGGGGCTAAAAGCCATGCCGCTGGCGTGTACCTGGTTGTCCAGAACCTTGCGAGGGAAGCCTGTCTTCGCATCCCACAACGTGATTGTCCTGTCTGCATCGGCTGTTGCGAGAACTGTCCCGTCAGGGCTGAATGCAATTGAGTCGATCCGGGTACTGCCGCGTCGTACGATCACAGTCCCCGTCTTCAAGTCGAACAGAACTGCAGCGCCCGTTCCTCCCACAGCCAGCGTTTCCCCATCCGGACTGAAGGCGACCGAGAGTACGGCCCCCGCGTCACCATCCAGCGTTGTTCGCTGCCGGCCGGTGAGTACGTCCGAAAGGCGCACGCTCCCCTCATAGCTCCCTGTCGCCACCACTGATCCATCCGGGCTGAAAGCGACGGACGGCAGAGACGAACCGTCGCTTGCAGGAACATCGTATGCTTCGATTACTCGGACTTCCTGTCCACTCTCAACCTGCCAAAGCCTCACCATCCTGTCAGAGTGCAGTGAGGCCAGCAGGGCGCCGTCAGGACTGAACGTGAGCCCTCGGGCATGGGCAGGAGCCGCAAGGCTGTGAACTGCCTTTTCGGAAGCCACCTCCCATATGTTTGTGGTTCCGTCATCGCCGGAGGAGGCTAGTATCGGCCCAACGGGGCTGAAGCAAACACACCATATGGCTCCCCGATGCCCTTCCAGTGCTGCCAGCAGTTTGCCCGTGCGAGCGTCCCAGAGCTTCACCTCGCTGTCGTCGAGACTTGTGGAAGCAAGAATGGCTGAATCCGAATCAAACGCCACGCAACTGGCACGCTTGACGTGCGCGTCCAGAGTCATCCGCAGGCTCGCGGTCGTGGGGTTCGTCCTGACAATCCTTCTCCTCGATACTCGCCCCGGCCGAGACACATTCACGGCCATCTCTTTGGCCGGCCTTGGGTCCGGATCGTCCGGTGGAATCACTACATTGTGCGCCAGGTCAGGGGTGTCCACAGTTGTCTCCGTCCCGGCCGTTACCTCACCAACAGCGACGGGGACCTCTACGTCTGTCATTGGATCCAGACGGCTCACAGATGCCGTTGCGTCTGCCT
>JABMPG010000002.1 GCA_013203855.1 bacterium | reverse complement strand
TGATGTACCATGCCGCCCCTGATCCGAATTATCCGCGTCAGCCCGGGGAGATCCGGGATATGCAGGACTTGCGGAAGATGATCGACGGCTATGACTGCGGCATTGCCTATATGGATGGACATATCGGCCGGGTGCTTGACGCTCTGGAGAAGAAGGGCGTGCCCTTCGAGGATTTGGCGATCATCGTCACTTCGGACCACGGCGAGAACCAAGGGGAGTTCGGGATTTACGGAGAGCACGCTACGGCCGATCATCCGACCTGTCATATCCCGATGTTGATCAAGTGGCCGGGCTGCAAGCAGGGACGGGTCGATGAGGGGCTTCACTACAATCTCGATCTCGCGCCGACCGTGGCCGATCTTTTGGGCAAACGGCCGAAGCCGACGTGGGACGGTCAGTCCTATGCCCCCTCGCTTCTTGACGGGAAGGACGCTCCCCGCGACTTCCTCGTCCTGAGCCAGTGCAGCCATGTGTGCCAGCGGTCGGTGCGCTTCGGAGACTATCTCTATGTGCGGACCTACCACGACGGCTATCACCTGTTTCCCCAAGAGATGCTTTTCGATCTGGAGAAGGATCCGTGGCAGCAGCAAGATCTGGCGGAGGGGCGGCCGGAGATTTGCGCCGAGGGGGCGCGTCATCTGCTCGATTGGCATGACGGCATGTTGCAGTCGATGCGGTATGAGACGGATCCGCTTTGGACGGTGATGCGGGAGGGCGGGCCGATGCATGCGCGGGGTTTTCTTCGGAATTACTGCAAGCGCCTCGAAGAGACCGAACGGGGCTGGGCGGTGCCGGAGTTGAAGAGGCGGCATCCGTCTGAATTCAGAGAGAAGGGCTGAGACCCTCAAACGGGCTCGTGGGCACCCAGATGCCCGGCGTGAGAAAGCAGATCCAACTTTCAGAGACGGAACGTCCGAAGATCGCCTCTATCGCTTTTTCGTAGATGCGCATCTGGGGCAGGTAGAACTGGGCCCTTTGGGGCGCCGCCTCGGGAGGGACTGCGTCTGTTTTGTAATCGATAAGGATCAGGCCGCTGTCTTGTTCGAAGAGACAGTCGATGACGCCCTGAGCGCGGATGCGTTCGCCGGCGTCGTAGTCGGCCAACTCCGGCAGGCCCGCTTCGGACGGTGAGAGGCCGAGGATGAAGGAAGCCTCGCGCCAGACCTGGTCGGGAGGCACGGCCAGGAGACGTCGTCCGAGTTGGGAATCGAGAAAACGCGCGATTGCCTTGAGATCGACGAGGTCGCGCCGCTCTTCTATCAAGAGGCCCCGGTCGATCATCCGATCCACCTGGGCTGAGAGTCCGGCGTAGTCGCAGTCCGTCGTGAAGTCGAGATGCTGGAGAACGAGGTGTGTGCAGAGGCCGCGCTCGATAGCCGTTGAGGAATCTGGCCGGGCGGGTTTTTCGAGGGTGGGGGGTTCAAAGCGACACGATTTTCCTGCTTGGCGGAGGTAGGGGAGGGGTTGGACCCGCTCTCCCGGTTCTGTCTGGGCGGTCCAGCGGCGCTTGAGTTCACTGGCTGAGACGCGTGCGGCCTGGCGCGTCAGCACGAGATGCGGGTAGCGCCACCGAATCCGCTCCAAGGTCTTCTCGATTTCCCGGGAGTCATCTGGGCCGGGCTCTGCGGGGATCGCCTCGCCTGCCTCTGACGGTGCTCCCTGTCCAGTGGAATCCGCAGGATTGAGTTCATCGATTTTGTGCGGGAAGTAGTGGAGCAGACCGCTGTTGGACTTTCTTTCCAGCAGATTGCCTGCGGCGGGAAGAAGCCAGTCCAGCGGAGTTGATGCGGAGATGAAGTTGGCCTTGGGCAGGGGGGCCGTTCCAGCGCTGGAGATTGCCTTCTCGACTTTCTCATCCAACTTTTCGATCGTGGCTGTGAGGACGAGCCTCTCCCGGGCTCGGGTCATTCCGACATAGAGGAGGCGCAATTCCTCGGCGAGATCTTCCTCGCGTTTGCGGCGTTTGAGCAGGTTCAGGATGGGCGTGGGATAGCCGACTCGGCGGGAGACATCGGTCACCTGGATGCCCATCCCGCCGCTTCTCGAGCACAGGACCGGATCGGTCAGGTCCTGGAGGTTGAATCGTTTTCCAAGGCCGCTGAGAAAGACGATGGGGAACTCGAGGCCTTTGCTCTTGTGGATTGACATGATGCGAACCACGTCCTGGCTCTCGCCCAGGGGAGAGGCCGCGCCGTAATCGCCCGATTCTCGTTGCAGCTGCTCGACGAAGCGCAGGAAACGGGAGAGACCGGGACGGGAGAATCGGTCGAACTGACAAGCAATTCGGTAGAGGGCGAGAAGATTGGCCCGGCGGGTTTCGCCCCCATGGAGTCCTAGAACCCAGGTGGGATATCCCGTCTCATCGTATAGGGCCGAGATCAGATCGGCCAAGGTTTCGCGTCTTGCGCGCGTGCGCCAGGTTTCGAGACGGCGGAGAAAGCCGGCAGTCTTCCGGCGGACTTCGGGCGGACACGTCGAATCGGGTTCGCCCGCGAGGCGGAAAGCCTCGTGGAAGGGCGCCCTGCGATCTGCCATCCTCACTTCGGCCATTTCGGTTTCCGACCAGTTCTCGAGAGGAGAGCGCAGCACGGCGGCGAGGGGAACGTCTTAGAGGGGATTGTCGACCAGGCGGAGGAAATTCAGGACATCCCGGATCTCGGCGGTCGCGAGAAGCCCCGCGCCATAGTCCACGAAGACGGGGATCCCGAGCCGGTTGAAGGTTGCCACATAGGTCTCGGCGGCGGAGCTCAGGGACCGCATGAGGACCACGACATCGCGGAATCGCGCTGGCCGAAGGCCGTCGGTCCGGGTCGCTTCGGCCAGGGCGGAATCGTAAACGGACTGGCCCCCGGGGGGCGAGTTGCGCCCGACCGCCTCGAGAATCAGGCGTCCGACCATCATTGCCTCACCCTCGCCGCGGGTCGGCTCAAGGGACTCGTCAGTTTCGGCGGGAGCGTCTTCCTCATCGCCCGTTTCCGCCTTGGTATCGAGGAGGTGGAACTCGGGAACTGGTTTCGAGCGCAGTTCGGGAAAGACAGCCTTGGGGCGTAGTGCTGCGTCTTCGTTGTAGTCGAGTTTTGCCGAATCGCGTGTCATGAGTCGTTCGAAGAAATAGTTGACGGTATCCAGGACTTCGACTCGGCTTCGGAAATTGTGGGTCAGGTCGATCCGGACGGATCGGTCGTTCAATGCCTCGGGCTGGCTGGGGGCGGAGAAGGGCCTGTAGGAATCGTATTTTTCGAGGAATATCTCCGGCGCGGCGAGCCGGAATCCATAGATGCTCTGTTTGACGTCGCCCACGGCAAAGAGGTTGCTTGGCCGCTCTCGATCCAGGCTTCGAGACACGAGTGAGATGATCGCGTCCTGGACGTGGTTGATGTCCTGGTATTCGTCGACGAGAACGTGTTCGAAGCGCTCCTGGTAGGCGCGTGCCGCGTCCGAGGGCTGGGCGGGGGATTCCGGGTCGCGGAGAATACTTAGGCAGAACTGCTCGAGGTCGTTGTAGTCGAGACCGGTGCGGATGGTTTTTGCCTTGCCGTAGAGTCGATCAAACGATTCGAGGAGGTCGAGCAGGATATGAACGGAAGGCGCGGCGTCGGCGTGAGCGCGGGCGGCCTGCTCGGGGCGAAGGGAGGCGAGATCCTTCTTCAACGTCTTTTCGACGAGTTCTTTCAGGGGGTAGAGCCGAAGTTGAAGGGCCTCCGTGGCAGGGTCTTTGCCCCGGATGGCCGCCATGCGGGGGGCGCTGAAGTTCTGGAGAAGGCGCGCCGCCTCGTTCCAGTCTTCCTGCTCGAGTGCTTCGGCGCAATCCTCGGCCAGTTCGACGTAGGCGGCGATCCAGGGGGAGTATTTGGGCTGAACCCGGGCCGTTTCTACTTCGAGATTTCCGGCCTGTTCCGCGAGGTTCTCAAGGGCTCCGATGAGCTCGGAGCGCCAGGCGCGGAACCACTCGCAGGTTTCGTCGAGGGCGGCGATTCCCTGTCCGTCATCGTCGAGAGGATAGGCCTCTCGAACCGAGTGTATCCATCCCGTGGGATCGTCGAGGGTTCTGAGGAAGGCGTAGAGACGCAGGAGCCGGTCCCGGGCGGGGGGGATCGGATCGGCGGCACGGAAGGAGTCGAGCCAGTCCAGGAGAACCTTTCCTCGCCCGGTGGACGGGCCTTCTTCGAGTTCCTGCCCGGCCTTCTCGACCTCTTCCTTGAGGAGGATATCCGCCGTCTCGGCCTGAACCAGGCGTGTCTCTTCGGCATCGAGGATGGTGAATTCCGGGTCGAGGCCGACCACGTGGAAATGCTGGCGGAGGACGCGGTTGCAGAAGGAATGGATCGTGGAAATCTGGGCGTGGTCGAGGAGGAGGGTCTGACGTCGGAGGCCTTCGTCCCCGGGGTGGTCGCCGAGTCGTTTGCGGAGGGCGGTTGCGATCTTCTCCCGCATTTCCGAGGCGGCAGCTTCCGTGAAGGTGACGACGAGGAACCGGTCGAGGTCGACGGGGGCGTCCGGGTCGAGAACCAGCCGGATGATCCGCTCGACGAGAACGGTGGTTTTGCCCGTGCCGGCGCTGGCGGAAACCAGAAGGTTGGCGCCACGGTTTTCGAGGGCGGCTCTCTGTTCGGGGGTCCAGTCGGGCATGGTCCGTTCCCTTTCTCGAAACGTTCTCAATTAAGCATGATGGGCGGGAGAAGTCAAAGGGGGGATGAGGTCGCGATTCATTCCATTCCGAGTTTGGCATTTTCCTTGCGCTTGGCGGTCCATAATCCGGAGAATATAGGGAGGCGGTTTTTATTTGGAAAACCGGATAGAGGAAGGGGCTTTCTCCCAGTGAAGATGTGGGGGAGACTGGCATCGCGTTTTTTCGTCGGATGGATCCTGCTCGGCGGGGTCTTGGCGGGCTGTGCCGGGACGACGCCGCTTTTGAAGCCTCCCGTTCTTGCGCCGCAATGGTCGGAGATGGACATTCTCTATCTGGATCACGGCTGGCTGGTTCGGCTCGAGCCTGAAGTTGCCATTCCCCCCTGGGCACAGAGCCCGCCCGATCTTGCGGAGAGTTTGAGCGAGAAGCGCGTGGTTGACTCCGAAGTAGCGAGGGCAATGCTTCAGCGGGAGGATCGAGAACCGGAGCGGATCTGGTGGAACTTTTCGTTCTACGGCCTGCTGGGGCTGCCGCGGGATGCTCTCGACGGTTTTTTCGGTGTGGCGGGTCGCGTGCCTCTACTGAACCTTCTCACCACCGGGCTTTTCTATGAACTGGTCCCGCTGCAGTACGTCATGCGACACCCGGACGATCGGCATGTCTGGCCCGGACACGCCAATGATCTTGGGCATGGGTGGATCGACGGAAAGAGTTGGGGTTACTTTTCCCACTTCCGGCGAGCCGCTTTTTCTCGGCCGACGGCGCCCGACGAGGGAAACTTGCAGCGCCGGGGGGAGATCGAGGACCGGATTCGGCGCCAGAATGCCGCCGCCCGGGAGCACAATCGGGGTCTGGCGGATAGAAGACGGGATTTTCGGGAGGAATGTCTGGGCCTGTATCGACAGGGGAAGTATCGCGAGGCGATCCGGGGGCTCTATGCCTACGCCCGGGCGGCTCCGCTGGACCTGGAGGCGCGGGGTTGGCTGGCTGGGGCGCTGACGATGGGCGGACCTTTTGTCGAAGGGGAGAAGTGGGCTCGCCAGGTTTTGTCCGAGCATCTGCTGGCTCCATCCCGTGTGCTCCTTCGTGTTCTGGAGAAGGAATTCAGTTCTCTTGCCCGACAGGACCCGGACAAAACGGAGTTGCGCGTGATCCTGGTTCTTATCCACTGGCGCCTCGGCGACGACAAAACCGCATTGGCCTCCGCACGGGATCTTTCCCGGCTCTATCCTGATTACTCACCTTACGCGGAAGTGGAAGTGGAGGCGGCGTTCGCCGTGGGGCAGAACTCGGCCATCCAGAAGGCGCAGGAGGGCCTCGCGCGTTTCTATCCAGTCGAGAATCGGATTCGTGAGCATGCTCTGGGGCGCCTGGCCTTGCTGGAGGAACGATTCGACCATGCCTTGGCTGTTTATGGAGGCTTGGTGGCGGAGGCCCAGGCCGGTGCCAACCACCACTACTTCTTCGCCTTGTCTCTCTTGAGGAAGGGAAGCGACGTTTCCAGAGCGGAGAGAGCGGAAGCTCGGGATCATCTGAGGCTGGCTGTCGAGATGGCTCGTTGGCAAGGGGAAAGGGAACGGTATCAGAGAGCGCTCCAAGCCCTCGAGCGGGGCCGTTGAGCGTCTCGGACGCATAGGAAAGGCCAAGGCCCCGGCACCCTCCGCGAGGGTTAAGATATGCTCCCATCACGTGATTGCGTTCGAGGATTGCCTGAAAAGTCGTCCCTCTTTGCCGAGAGATCTTTCCGAAGGGGAAAAAGAGCGGGCTTTGGGGGCCCGCTCTCTTGCTTGAGGTTTGGGGTGGGGCGTTAGATCTGGATGTGTCGGACGGTAAGGACGCTGGGGAGGTCGCGGAGTTTGGCGAGCACGTCCTTTGACACTTCGCCGTCGACGTTGATGGCTGTCATGGCGGTGCCTCCCTGCTCATCTCGGCCCCAACTGATTTCGCCGATGTTGATTCCGGCGGCTCCGAGTGTGGTGCCTACGCCGCCGATGATGCCGGGGATGTCCTTGTTTTCAAGCATGATGATGTTGCCCTTGGGATTCATCTCGAAGTGGAGGTTGTTGATGGAGACGATCCGGGGCCGGTTGGGTGCGAAGACCGTTGCGCTGACGGAGACGGTTTTTCCGTTTTCCATGGTGGCGGTGACGGTTTTGAGGCGGAGGTAATCTTTTGGGGTGGTGGACTTGCTTTCGACGACTTCAACTCGGCCATAATTGAGCGCTGCCGTCAGAGAGCTGCTAGCACATCCCAAGCTTCTGCTTTCGACGACTTCGCCGACCTGGCCATGATTGATTCTGGTGCCAATCGTCATATTTTCGGTGAAAATCGCCTCATGACAAATCTTCGCCCCATTCATCTCGGCGCAGCTACGGCTGACGGAAGCCGAGTTCGTCTTTCTACAGACGGCGCTGTCATTATTCCATCCGCTGACGAGCAGGGCAATCTCATTGACCCACTCGTCCTCAGCGATGTCAGCGTCATGCGAGGCAACCCGATAAATTTTATAAGCGCTGGCGTGCTATTCAAGGAAGGTTCCAGCTTCCAAAATTTTCAAAAGGTGATTCATATTTCATTCGTGAAG
>JABMPG010000282.1 GCA_013203855.1 bacterium | reverse complement strand
GCCCCCGAATCAAAGGAGATCCCCTATGGCAGACAAAACTGTTACGCTGATCGTAGACGGAGCTGGCGGACGGGGCAGCGGGTGTTCCCGCTTCGCCCTCGAGCATCCCGACCGCCTGCGCGTCGTAGGTGTCGCCGAGCCCGACGATTACCGGCGGGAGCGCATGGCGAAGACCTATGGGATTTCCCCGGAGAATCAATTCAAAACCTGGGAGGACATGGCGGCGCGCGAGCAGTTCGCCGACGCTGTTTTCATCGCCACCCAGGATGCGATGCACGCCGATCCGTCGGTGGCTTTCGCCGACAAGGGCTACGATATTCTTCTTGAGAAGCCCATGGCGCCCAATGAGGCGGACTGCCGGCGTATCGTCGAGTCGGCCAAACGCAATGGCGCCCTTTTCGGAGTCTGCCACGTCCTGCGCTACACCTCGTACACGCGCAAACTCATCGAACTGATCCGGTCCGGTGCGATCGGAGATGTGGTGAGCCTGAACCGGATCGAGCCGGTGGGCTATTGGCACCAGGCCCATTCCTTCGTGCGCGGCCACTGGCGCAACGAGCAGGAGTCGTCCTTCATGCTCCTGGCGAAGTCGTGCCACGACCTCGACTGGGTTCGGTACGTCATGGGCGTGCGATGCACACGGGTGGCGAGTTTCGGGAGCCTGAAGCACTTCTGCCCCGAGGAAGCCCCCGAGGGCGCCGCCGACCGGTGCCTGGACTGCCCGGCTGAATCCAACTGTCCCTATTCGGCCAAACGGATCTATCTCGGCTTTCTGGAAAAGGGCCGGGCGGGTTGGCCCGTGGATGTCCTGACGCCGAATCCGACCCCGGAAAGCGTTCAGAAGGCTCTGCGCGAGGGACCCTACGGTCGCTGCGTCTATCGCTGCGACAACGACGTGGTGGACAACCAGGTCGTTTCCATGCAGTTCGAGGGCGGGCGGACCGCTAACTTCACCATGACAGCCTTCACGAAAGGCGAGGGCCGCCGAACGTCGATCTTCGGCACCCGGGGCGAGATCTACGGCGATGACACCCGCCTCTGGCTCACCGATTTCCTGACCGACAAGACGACCGAGATCGACACGGCCCAGCCCGACGCGACGGCGCTGGGAGGCCACGGCGGCGGGGATTACGGCATCATGGGCGCCTTCGTGCGGGCCGTGGCACGGCGCGATCAATCCCTGATCCTATCGGGACCGGACGAAACGCTCGAGAGCCATGTGATGGTCTTCCGCGCCGAGCAGTCGCGCCGCGAAGGGCGGATGGTCGAGATCGACTAGTTGGAGAACGACACAAACCACTAAGGAAAGAGCAGTCAAATGGCGAATTACCTGATCACCGGAGGTGGCGGCTTCATCGGCTCCAATATCGCGCGGGAACTACTTAAACGGGGTGAGGCCGTGCGCATCCTGGACAATTTTTCCACGGGACGGCCCACCAATCTCGATGATATCCGCGACCGAGTCGAACTTATCGAGGGCGACATCTGCGATCCCGACACCATGAACCGCGCCGCGGCCGACATGGACTATGTCCTGCACCAAGCCGCCCTGCCCAGCGTGCCCCGTTCGGTCAAAGACCCGGTCGAAAGCCTGAACGTGGGCGTGATCGGCACGGCCCAGGTTTTGCTGGCGGCCCGCGACGCCGGAGTCAAGCGCGTCGTCTACGCCGCCTCCTCGTCGGCTTACGGCGATCAGGAGGGCGACTTCAAGGTCGAGACCATGCTCCCCGCGCCGCTCTCGCCCTACGCCAGCGCCAAACTCACCGGCGAGCAACTCTGCTCCGTCTTCACCACCTGCTACGGTCTCGAAACCGTCAGCCTGCGCTATTTCAACGTCTTCGGGCCATATCAGGACCCGACTTCCGAATACAGCGCCGTGATCCCGCTGTTTATCATGGCCTGCCTCGGAGGCCGTCAGCCAGTTTTTTACGGCGACGGACTCCAGACCCGCGATTTCACCTTCGTGGCGAACAACGTGGAAGCCAACCTCCTCGCCGCGACCTCTGACAAAGGAAGCGGCCAGGTCTTCAACATCGCCTGCGGCCAGGCCTATTCCCTGCGCGATTTGCTGGACGCTATCAACAAGGCCCTCGGCACGAGTATCCAGGCGAAGCTCGCCCCGGCGCGCATCGGGGACGTGAAACATTCCCTCGCTGATATTTCCCGGGCCCGCAACGTTCTGGGCTACGAGCCCATCATGTCCTTCGAGGAAGGCATCCGGCGCACGGCGGAGTGGTATCAGGAGAATCGGTAAAGACCTGCATCATAGTCAGTTTCTGGCACCGGCGCCCTCGGCGGCGCGAGTTACACGACAAGCCTGAGATTCCTGCTTTTCGGAGCCAGGCGAAGAGAAGGGGCCCACGGTGAAAACCATCGGCTTGGCTCTGGGC
>JABMPG010000281.1 GCA_013203855.1 bacterium | reverse complement strand
GCCCGGTAACCGTCTAGCTAATATTCTCTTGCATTGCCTCAAATCTTAGGGTTGCACCCCCATTGCGGTGCCTCAGGGGTAACGATTGTGAATGGCGGTTGAAAAGTGCGGCAGGCGCCGCATGCGGGCGGCGCGCGACCTGCTACTCTTCAGCCACGTGCCGCTCAAACATATCGCTGCCCTGGTAGGCTACAGTGACTACCGTAGCTGCCACCGCTGCTGTCTCGCCTGGAGCGGGAAGACGCCGGGACAGGTTCGGCGTGGCTGAGCTATCTGCCTGCGGTCCCAGCGGACTATGGCCCAGGGTCCAGAACTCATATCCCTATCAAACTCCTATTTCCCATCAGGCCATCGTCACGTCATTCCTGCGCTATATCCACAAACTCGCGCGCGGGCTTTCCTTCTTTGCCCTTATCACTGAAGACGGCGGTGTGCATCAGTTCGTCCGCGCCCGAGTCCTGGACGTATTCGGCGAGCTCCTCGAGCATCTCCTTCCCCCGCCCGCTCTGGGGGAGTTTTCCGTCGATGACCACTTCTTCTTTGAACATGGCTTGCGGGTGTTCGGAAAAGCGCGCGTCGGTCGGCAATTCCTTGTAAACCGCGCCGCGCCCCTTGCCGTCCAGGGTCGACCAGTAAAGGATCTTGTCCTTGCCTTTGGTGAAAACGGCGTTGAAAATCGGCTCTCTGGCCGAGTAGTCCAAGCCTCCGAACTTCATGCCCTCATACACATTTCTATCCGTCCCCAACCAGGCGTCGGCCATTGCTCTAAACAGCCCGGCTGCCATGTAGATCTGACTGCGGTAGGCATAGAAGAAGACTTGGTCGTCGGGTACGGGAATGTTCTTCGCCAGATACGGCCACAAGTTTATCCCGTCGAAGGGGAAGTCCGGCTTGTCCTTCTTCTCGGCGATGCCGACGAGCGTGGGTGTGATGTCGGTAGTCGGGGTAATCTCCTCGACGATGCGCCCGCTCTGCTCAGATTCCGCGATCGGCTTTGACCAGAAAATCATCGGCACTCGCACCCCTCCCTCAAAGTTGCTCTGCTTGTAGCTATACAGCGGGTAGTTTGAGCCCGAGACGCTGCCGTTGTCGCTGGTGAAGATAACCAGCGTGTCATCCTCCACTCCTGCTTCTTTGAGCGTCTGCATAATTTTGCCCACGCCCCGATCCATGGCGTAAGCGAGCCCAGCGAAATTGTATTTGACGAATCTTTCCCGCCCCAGTTTTTTCATCTTCGCGTAAGCGGGCGAGGTATCCTTTGACCAACCGGGCGCGGGCTTGCGGAGGTTTGTCAGCTTTTCCGGCACCATGGGCTCAAAGTTTCGCGATTGCGCAGCATTCAACAGCTCCCGCCAGTCGGCTTCCTCAATACCGTCAAAGTCGCCCGGAAACATTTTCTGCAAATCTTCCAGCTTGCCGTCGACGGGGGAGTGCGTCGCGGTGTAGGCGAGGTAGAGGAAGAAGGGCTTTTCACCTTTGGCGGAGCGTTTGATGAAATCGACGCCGAAATCAGTGAAGAGGTCGGTGATGTACTCACCGCCCTTGGCGACAAAGGGCCGGGATCCAAAATCTATGCGCCGGGGCAATTCTTCGCCGTTGCGCATATAGAAGTTGCGCATACCGCCGTTGAAAATCAGCCCGTCATTGAAATCGGCCGTCGCGGGATCCATATCCATAGCCTTGGAGCTGGTGCCGTGCGATTTGCCGACGAAGCAGGTGGTGTAGCCCAGGTCGCGCAATTGCTTGCCCACCCACGGGCGATCCACGACGTCGGCGCGGTTGCACCAGCGCCCGGAAAGCAGGTTCTGCCGTGCCGGGGCGCACCAGGCGCATGTGTACGCCTGCATAAAACGTACCCCGTTCCGACCGAGCCGGTCGAGGTTGGGCGTATATTCGTGCGCCAGACTGAGATCGTCGCCGCCCTGAAAGAGATCGCGGTAACAGCCAAGGTCACCATATCCGAAATCGTCAGCAAAAATGACGACAAAGTTCTTCGGTGCTGGTGCTTCTCCATCTTCGGCGTTCAGTCTCGGCAGCGGCACGGTCAGCGCCGCGGTGGCCAGGGCGGACATTTTCAGGAAGCGTCGACGATTTGCAGTGGATTGAGATCGGGACATGGTTCTTGTCCTTCTTTCTTTGTGTAGGTTCCTTTGACACCGTTTTCGTGGATCTCCCCGGCACATCCGGGCGTTGGAGACGCCAGCCCGAGACATCTCGTCCTCCGCCTATGGCCGGGAGTTCAGTTTGAGACTGTACGTTTTGCTCTTCGCTCCGTTGCTCTTTCTTACGATGTAGAACTCAAATCCTTTGTCCAGGCCTTGGATCGGGATCGTGACCTCATAGGGGAAGGTGTTGTCCGTCCTGGTCTTCCATTCCCTATTGCCGACCCGATAATGGAATTCGAGTTCCTCCTCCGTATCGACCATGGTGTTGATGAAGGCGTGGTATTTGTCCTCAAGGGGATGGGCGATCAATACCGCCTGGATGTCGGTGCCCAGTGCCGGGTCTTCTATCCGGATGAATCCCTTCCTGTCTCGTGTTACGGGGGGGGCTTGCTTGGCAGGAATCGGCATGTTCGCGACCTTGACCCCCGGGATCTTGACCGCGGCGGTGCCTTTGGGACCGAGACCCACCGTAAAGGCGCGCTCCCGCATTTGCCGGGGCTCAAAGGCACCAGCGGTATTGATTTGCAGGGCGCCTTCGGGATTACGGATGTCGAGCATCGCCTTGTTCAGGGAAACCTTCACCTCCACCGGCTCGTCCTTCTCATTCATCAGATACACGTAGAAGTTGTCCTCGTTGTAGGCCGTGAGGTAGTTGCAGGCGATGGAATCCAAGGAGATCAGGTCTCTCTTGAGGATCGGAAAGACGCCGGTGTCCCCGAAAAACCGACCCGGTTTGAAGCCGTACATCCGGTTGATGAACCAGGCATACCCCCTTTGGGTGACCGAGGGGAAATCGATTTCGAATCCCGAGCGGACGATCGCTGAGGTTATGAGAAAGTCGATGGTAAAGGCCAGGTGGGTCGGGATGTGGTGGAAATAGATGAGCGAGACGTCGGGCCCTTTGTAGGGGTAGTCGGCGCGCATGTTCCGCGTCGTGAAGAGAGGCACATAGTAACCGGGGTAATTGGCAGACCGGCCGATTATCTGATTGCGGCTGTAATCCCAGTAGTGCCTTTCCTTCGTGTATCCGTAGAGCCGCATGAGATAGGCGCACTCGCCATTATTGCTGATTGTGCGGAAAGGCAGATCGTTATAGGGGGGATTCTCTACCGCCCGGAGAGGCCGGGGCATCAACGAACCGATGCCCTCAATCCCCATTCCGGACCTCGATACGACCCAGGCCGGAACCGTGATCGTCTCCAGGGCGCTCTTGTCGATGAGGAAGTTGAGCGGGTTCTTGATTCCCCAGAACTCATATTTCCCGGCGTCATAGTCCGACAGGTCATACCCCAGCAAGTGTCTCTTGCCCAGATAATACAAGGCGCTCAAATGGTGCGCCCCTTTGATGAGCATTTCCTCATCGGTAGTGTAGGTTTGCTCCCGAGTCCACGGTATAGGGTGTGTGAATATGGAAGTGCACATCAGGTCGCCACAGATTTTGGCGGCGTTGAGGTACCGTTCCTCCTTCGTCTCCTCGTATAGATCCAGAAAGGCGAAGAGATATTGCTGCGGCTTCCGCGGTTTCATAAAACTCGGTTCTGTGTTCTCGGTGACCGGCTTTTCGATCTGATCTCTAATGATCTCGTCGGCCGCCTCTTCGGCCGCCTTCAGATATCGCCTGTCCCCGTTCAGTTGATAGGCAGCGAGGGAATCCGCCCACCACACCAGGTGGAATTCTGTCCCCCGCTCCTTCCAGATGTCATGCACGTTCAGCCCATCGTAGTAAACGTAGGGGTTTCTTCCCTGCGACATCTTGTCAAAGCCGTTGTAGATACTAGCGCCGTAGTAATAGAGGGGGCCTATCTCGAAGGGGAACTGTTCCCGCTTCTTCTTGTTCGTGGGATCCGTCAGGGCATGGGTGTTGGATCGGGAGAAAGCGTATTCCAGCGTTGGAACAACCCGTTTCTCATAGACCTCCTCGTCGCCGGTCAAATAGTACAATTCGTAAAGGGTCAGTGGCGAGGAGCGGGTGACCGTGTTCTTGTGCTCGATCTGAACCCATCCCTTGTGATCCGGGACCCAGCCCCCGTATTGGTCATTCATCACCAGGTCCGTCAGGTTGTAGATCGTGTCGTTGAGGGTCACCTGGTAATTCTGTCGGTAATCGGTAACACGCAGGATATCTGCCGCAATGTCAAAAAACGCCTCGTTCCACTTCTTCTTGGCCGCGTAGAGGAAGAAAGAGAATCTCCGGCTGTCTCCCTTCTCCACGCGGGCATTGTCTGCGGCGGGCAGGGGATAAAACACGCCGGGCTGCAGCATTTTGTGCTCATTGTAGATGGCAAAACCGGCAAAGGACTGGTTGTAACTCAGTTCCCGAAAGTTTTCATCGGCCAGATTCCCCACAAGCGCGTAAGAGGAATTCCCTTTTTCAATCAGAGCCAGAGGTGCCGAAGCCGAAGCCGAAGAGGCGATCAGCACATCATGGGGCAGGACCTTGGCGTAGTATCGCATCGGCAGCTGGATATAGGTGGTTTCTTCTTTGGTGAGAGGCGTGAAGAAGTAAGCGCCACAGGTCATATATCCGGTCTCCTTGGGCGAGAAGGAGACTTCGACCTTCGGGTACTGGTCTTTCAGTGAGTAGGTGATCCGCGCGGTGAAGTGTTTGCTGTCCGTGGCAAAAGTGATCGCCTCTGCGTCCTGTTTGACGACCTTTTCCGGATAGAAATAGATCTTGGTTTCGTAGCTGATGTACGGGTTTTTTGTGGTCAATCTTGCGGGTCTGGAAATACCGCCTAACACCACGTTGACCTCGGTGTCAAAGCTGGGAAACGTGGTCATTTCGTCCGTCCACGGCCTGAATGATGCCTTGTCCTCGCGGTCGAACAGAAAGACGAAGTATCCGGATTTCGGATCATTCAGGACCCTGCTGTGCTTGTCCCTCAAAATGGGGAGATACACATTCTTGCCGGATACTTCGCAGGGGGCGAAGGATAGGGAATAGTTCTCGTTTTGCAGGACAATCTTCTCATCAGCCACCAGATCGCTGTTTTCAATCTGTTGCACCCGGCGAAAGAACCATTCGTCGTTGTTTTCCCGATAAGTTGCTTCGTATTCTGGCGGTATGGTCTGCGCGTTTTCTGCCTTTCCCGTGCCTTGAGGAACATACTGCGGATCGTCCGTCAGGAGGATCTTGCTGATTCGGGCCATTCGGAAATCGATATCGTCCAGGTCGATGACCGCTTGCCCCGCGGAGACAGGAAAAGTGCCAGCATTTTCCCAGACAAAGCCCTGTTCCGCCGACTTGCCCAAGGCATTCTTGTTCTTCTGGTCATTGACAGTGATACTGAAAGCGCGGGAGTCGCCAAACTGTCTGGAGCATACCCAAAGCGTGTATTCCCCGTCCCGCAGCACCTCAACGCCCACCAACGCGGGTCTTGTCCCATCCGCAGGCTTTTCCCATGCCCCGAGCAGGACGGAACGCCCCTCATATCGCGATAGCGCCCATGTGCCACAGATAGGGAAAGACTCCGGGCTGACCCAGAGATATACATGGTCCGAAGATGCCGCCTCGTCTCCTGCGGACGAAGAGGGCGCAGAGAGAAGCAGAAGAGCCCATATTGCGCTCAGCATGATTGTGGGTATTCTCGTTGTCATTTGGATTGCTCCTTCGGTGGAATTATACACGGCGTCTTGTTGTTGTCCACAGCGTAGGGCTGTATGGCCAGCGCGATCGTCCGCAGGTCACTATGTGCCCGGCTGACCTTGGCTCGGGCCTGTGCCTCCAGAAAGTTGGGCACCGCAATCGCCGCCAGGATCGCGATAGTCGCGACGACGATCAGCAACTCAATCAGGGCGAATGCCGCAGTACCCGTTACTCGCTTCATAGTGTCCTTGGTTTCGGCCGGAATCCAAAACATTTCGCATCTCCTTTCGTTGAATGATCAATGGAGATAAGTGCCTGCATCGTGGCGGCCATCCAGGGAACCCGCAACCATCTCCGTCTGTCTCACGGTATGCCTGAACCGCCCACGCCACGGAATCTGGCTGTCGTTCGCCGGTGGTCGCCCTCCTGAATGTCATAAGGTTATCAAAAGGGCGTCGAAACAGGAATCTCCGCAAGTCTCAAAGATATAGCTCAGAGTCTTGTTTTTGCCTTTCCTGGAGGTCTATACTGGGTGACGAGAGGTGCGTCAGGACAGGAACCCTTACGAGCGACCGAAAATGACGACCGAGACCTGCTTCGAACTTCCGTTTGAGGCTTTGAGGCTCCGACACTTTGACGCCGGCAGCAATTCACGGATGAAAGGTGGTGCCGTACACGAAAGTGTTCCTGCTTTTACAGAATTGATCCAGATTCTCTGTGGGCACTGTGAGGTCAGTTCCGGCCAGCAGACAGAAAGTATCGGTCCAGGCGAGGCGTTCTTCAAGCGAGCCAGTGAGAGATCCCGCGTCCGGTTTTTCGGCGATCCGGATGCGGGCGGATTTGTGGCGGCACGCTGGATTCGCATGGATTTTGTCCTGTGGGGAACCATCGAGGTCCCCGGGCTTCTGGAGATGCCTCTACGGCTTACGTCCGGGGCGGCAGCGCCCTATGGTGCGATCATTGAGGAGACGCTTCGGTCATCCCCTGCGCAACGCTTACAGCCTTTGGCTGCTCTGACACGACGGAGCGAGTCTGCTCACCGAGTTTTGCGCCTGATCTGCAATTCCTTTCCGTTGCGCATAGGCAACCTCGAACGGCTCCAGAACATCCAGCGCCTTGAGCCTGTCTTTCGCTACCTCTATGCCCATCTGGGAGACCCGATTGATGTGCCAAGCCTTGCCCGCCTGACCCGATTGTCACGGCCGAGGTTCCATGCCATTTTCCAATCCCACATGGGAATGCCCCCGATGAGATACGTAAGGAACCTGCGTCTCGGCGAGGCGGGCAAACGGTTGCTGCAGGGAGATGAACCAATTCGCATCATCGCGGCCGAAGTCGGATTTGCCAATCCCTTTCACTTCAGCCGCGAGTTCAAGGCGCGATTCGGAATGTCTCCCTCAGAATACAGGCGATCCCGTCAAGCATGGGGGTAGCCACTTACTATCCTACAGAGCGTCCACACTCCAGATCGTGTTGCGTGAAATGCCGGGTTGTCTTCCCGCTGGCCTCGGCGATCAGCTAAATCAATCCAGTGTCGTCCCACAGGACTGGGTAGAACGGAGGTCGGTTTGCGGGTAGGATTCCCCTGACGATTTCACCAGCGGCCCAGACCGCGAAGGAGAGTT
>JABMPG010000280.1 GCA_013203855.1 bacterium | reverse complement strand
GGTTGCGGGGTCGTCGAATCGCTCGGCCTGAATCTTGACCTTCACGAAAGGCTCGAGGGCCGATTGAACCGACGGATCGCTGAAGGTCACTCGATTCATGACCAGACAGTTTTTGCACCAGGTGGCCCAGAAGTCAATGAAGACCGCCTTGTTCTGGCGCCGGGCCTGTTCCAGTGCCTTGGGAAGAGAGTCATGCCAGTCACCTTCCGACACCTGCTCCTCTTGCGCTCTGGCCAGTTGGACGGCTTCCGCATCCGACGCTCGCCCCTTCGCCAACTTCAGGCCGGTCCACCCGTAGTATCCCGCCATGACGAAAATGAAAACGGCGAAAGCGATCTTCACCCAGGTCATCCAACGGCCCGGCTTTGGGAGGAAGGACAGCCCGGCTCCCGCGAAAGGCCAGGGGAGGCCCATGCCCACGCCGAGCATCAGAGGCAGAGCCAACGCCGCGCGATGTCCCTCCGTATAGAGGTCTCCCGCCAGGACGAGCACGGCGATCACGACTGGGGCGACGCAGGCTCCAGCCAGCAGAGCCGCCACGCTCCCCATGAAGAGAGCCAGGAAGAACTTGCCTCGTCGCGAAGGCCCCCCCGGTGTCCCCGAACGGAAGCGGGTGAAGTCGATGTTGAACACCCCCAGCATGGCCAGACCGAGAAGGACGAACAGAACTGCGATGGTGAAGTTGAACCACGGGGCTGAGTTCAGCGTGCCGAATCGAAAAGCGGGCAGGAGGACGACGAGCAGCCCCAGAACGCCGTAGGTGAACGCGATCCCCAGCCCATACGCCCCGCCCAGAAGGAAGCCTCGCAGCCGCGATCCGGCCTGAGCCCCCGCCCCGATGATCGCGATGTTGATCGGGATCATGGGAAGGACGCAGGGGGTGAGATTGAGGAGAATTCCGCCCACCAGGATCAGAAGCAGAGAGGCCAGCAGCCCGGCTCGCCCGATCCGGCCCGCCAGCCCGCCGGCTTCCTCCTCGCCCGTCCGGGCTCCGTCTATAAATTCGAGGAAGGGCTCGGGCTTCACGAAACCAGCCAGGTATCCCATCACGCGAAAACCGCCGGCCAGATCCTCCCACGCGCTTTCCGGAGTCGCGTCTTCATCTCCGATTTTGTTTCCAGGCGGTATTTCCGCCTGGGGAGTCACCGACAGCAGCCGCGCCCGAGCATCGTCGGGAAGACTCAGCATGTATGTTTTCCGGGCCGGGGCATAACAGAGCGTCTCGTCGCAGCCCTGATAGGAGACAGTCACGGTCAGGGAAGTGCCGCCCTCGGGAAGAAGAACCCGCCAGGTGGCGGTGAAACCCTCCAGATAGAGATCCCGCTCCTCCGCGGTAAACGGGTCCAGTTTGCGCTTGCCTTCCGGAATACTTAAAGGCTCGAGCCGGCCCGGACCTTCGGCTTCGGCGCGAATCGTGTCCGCGTACAGGTAATGATGTTCCGGAACCGTAAAGGAGACGGCCAGAAAGGCGTATCCCTCAGCATTGGCCTGCAGTTCGACCTCCGGAGCGAAGGGGTCGGCGAACTGGGCCCAGGTGGGATTGCTCCACAGAGACAGCAGCACAGTCAGGAGAGCGGTCAGGATTATTCCCATCGTGCGCCTAACGGGCTTCCAGTCTTTTCGGGACCGGGGTCCCTTATTAATCAACCGGCGTAAAATCTTCCTTACCGACGCCACAGTCCGGGCAGACCCAGTCCTCGGGCAGCTCTTCGAAGGGCGTGCCGGCCACGATCCCGTTGTCGGGATCTCCCGCCGCCGGATTATAAACGTAGTCACAAACGTTGCATGCGTACTTAGTCATCCACAGTTTCCTCCCTCAAATAATGTCTGTTACGGGCTACTGGGTGACGGTCTTTCCCGTCGCCTCCAGTGCTCTTTCCGCCAGCATCTTCCCGGCGTTTTGGCAATTCTCGAGAACGTCCAGTCCCGGCACGTACTGGGCCAGAATCGGTTCGCACAGCAGGTCGAACTTCATCTCCTCCATGTATTTCTGAACCTCGATTGGGCCGTTTTTCGCCCAACCATAGGATCCAAAGGCGAGCCCGCATTTGTTGCCGGGCCGAAGACCCTTGAGATAGGTCAGCGCCGATGCCATCTGGGGCATGAGGGTCATGTTCAGCGTGGGCGACCCGAAAGCGACTGCCGCGGCGTCGAGCACCTCGGTGGCGATCCGGGTGTTGTCGCTGGCCCGGATGGGGATCAGTTTGGTCTGCACGCCGGGAATCGAGGCGCCCTGGGCGATGGCATGGGCCATCTTCGCTGTGCTGCCCCACATCGAGTCGTAGATGATCAGGACCTTCGAGGCTGGTCGGCTGTTCGCCCAGTCCGAGTAGGCCGACAGGATCTTGTGCTTGTTCGTCCGCCAGATCACGCCGTGGCTCGGCGCGATAATGTCAATGTCCAAGCCCGCCCCCTTGTCGAGGGTTTTCTGAACCTGCTTGCCGTAAAGCATGACGATGTTCGCGTAGTAGGTTCGCGCCTCGTCCAGGATGATCCGCAGGTCTTCCTCGTCGTCGAAACGGTTCGATGTGGCCAGGTGCTGACCGAAAGCGTCCATCGAAAAGAGCAGCCGGTCCTCCGGAACGAATGTAAACATCGATTCGGGCCAGTGCACCATGGGTGTGTTGAGAAACTGCAATGTCCGCCTGCCCAGCGACAGGCTGTCGCCATCCAGCACAACACGGAAAAGCCACTTCGAAGTATCGTAGTGCTGGCCCAGAATCTCCTGGCATTTCGCGTTGCAGACAACCTCGGCGCTCGGGCAGAGTTCCAGAAGAGCGGGCAAGGCGCCGGTATGGTCTGGTTCCGCATGGTTCACCACGATGTAGTCGATCTTGGACGGATCGAGAAAGGCCGAGATGTGCGCGATCAGCGCGTCAGCATAGGTGCCCTTGACCGCATCGATCAACGCGTTCTTCTCGTCCCGGATCAGGTAGGAATTGTATGTCGAACCGCGATGGGTATGGTACCCGTGGAAATCCCGGATCGCCCAGTCCACGTAGCCGACCCAGTCGATGTTCTGCTTGACCTGCACGTCCATTCCCTTTTCCCGTTTCCACTGAGTATAAACGGAGACACGCGTCTTTCACGTTTCTCCCAAAAATCCACATCGCACCTGTCAGAACAGCAATTTACACCCTATCGGAATCCTTTTCTTCTATCAAGCATCTTCGCCAGATCTTCTGGTTCGGACACGGGCTGTCTGCACGAGTAGTTTTCACAGACATACGCGGCGGGGGTCCCGTTCAGTCTCTCCCGCCCTTTGAAAACGGGGAACCGTTCGCGCAGATCGCTTGCTTCCGGGGTGTCGGGATTCAGCAGCGCCACGACCGCATGAGGCAGAAAACGCTCACGAGCGACATCCAGAAGATCCCGGCAGCCCGGTTCCTCTGGATCACCGACGAACACAACTTCCAGAGTCTCCCCCATCCGGAAATCCGAAACTGCCGCGAGAAGATCCAGAAAGGCGCGCGGGGACCGGCTCAGGCCGACCTCGATGAATTTGATAGCCCGGTCGGCCGCCCGGTCGAATTCCGTCTCACCCGTGAGACGTCCCAGTCGCACCAAGGCGAGAACCGCCGCCGAGTTGGCCGAAGGCGTCGGCCCGTCGTAAAAGGGCTTCGCATGCACCAGCACGTTCCGGTGATAGGCCGGCGAGGTCATGAAAAACCCTCCCTCGTCATCCTCGAAATCCTCGAGGAGAGCTCGGGCCAGGCGGTCGGCTTCATCCAGGCGCTTCGTGTCGAAAGAGGCCTGATACAGTTCGACGAGACCATTGATCATCTCGGCGTAGTCCTCGGAATAAGCTGGCTGACTCGCTCCCTTGCCCTCGCGCCAGAGACGGTACAGACGGCCGTTCCGGTCGCTCATGTTCGCCAGAACGAAATCGGCCGCCCGCCGTGCCGCTTGCAGATATCGATCATCGTCCAGTGCGCGGGCCGCGCAAGCCAAGCTGCCGATCATCAGGCCGTTCCACGCCGCAAGAACCTTGTCATCTTTACCCGGTCGAATCCGCTCTTGGCGGTGTTCGAAAAGCCTCCGGCGCAAAGGCTCGAGCCTCTCCATCATCGCTGCGTCTTCCAGTTGCTCGGGGTCCTTGATATTGAGAATGCTCTTCCCTTCGAAATTCCCCGAATCGGTCACCCCGTAGAATCTGCGGAAGAACCGGCTATGGTCCTCTCCCAGAACTTCCCGGATCTCCTCGGACGTCCAGACATAGAACTTGCCCTCCACACCCTCGCTGTCGGCATCTTCCGCCGAATGGAACCCGCCCGCCGAATCGGTCAGATCCCTCAAGACATACTCCAGCGTCTCGACCGCCGTGCGACGATACATTTCTTTCCCCGTCACCTGCCACGCCTCGATATAGGTCCGGGCCAGCAGGGCGTTGTCATAGAGCATTTTCTCGAAATGCGGGACCAGCCATTTCTCGTCTGTTGCATATCGGTGAAAGCCGCCACCCAGGTGGTCATAAATGCCGCCCGACGCCATGCGATCCAGCGTTCGGGTGACCATTTCGAGCGCGCGGGCATTTCCCGTACGCCGGTGTTCGCGCAGTAGCAAGCGCAATGTCGCGGGAGTCGGAAACTTCGGCGCTCCGCCAAACCC
>JABMPG010000279.1 GCA_013203855.1 bacterium | reverse complement strand
GTACACCCTGCCCATCGGCCTGCTCTTTTTTGACTCGACCCGCGGCCAGTCAACACACCTGCTGATGGCCAGCGTCACTATGTCCATAGTGCCGATGGTGCTTCTCTTCGTGGTCCTGCAGAAGTACCTGGTTCGCGGCATTCAGATGGGGGCGGTGAAGGGGTAGGCAGGGGGGTAATAGAATGAGGGGCGGAACCTATGGGGTCCCGCCCCTTCCATCTAGCTCGGACTGGGACTGCCAAGCAGGTTAATAGAAGGCGCCACCGTTGGCAGTTGTCGTATTAGGACTGTTGCCAGATATCCCATTGGCCGTGGCGCGTGAGCAGTGGCTTTGGCCGGCTACCTCGATTCCGGGGCCACCGTTGTTCATAATCTCACCTGTGTAGCCTTCCCAGAAGCGTGCGCTTGAGTGTCTGAAAATTGAAAACCCGACGTCGCCGTTGTTGGATATTTTGCCGGTTTCATAGAAGTCAGCCGAGCAGTTCCCATACAGAGACATACCTCGTCTGGTATTTCCAACCACCTCACACCGAGTGAGATAGAGGTTGCAGTTATCGCGACAGTATATCCCGTCTGTGGAGTTATCATTGAACTTGCAGTCGTAGAACCACAGGCTTGCCTGTCTCGTGTCCATCCCGGGATTGCTGTTTTCGATGAAGAGACAATCGTACACGTATCCTCTGGAGTAGGAAACGAATAGTCCGCGGAAACTGTCCCTCATGACGCAACGGCGGATCTCAAAAGTCGAGCACGACTCCAAGTACAAGGCATTGATGACTGAATAGTCGAGTAGAAGCCCTTCAATGACAAAGCCACTAGTCTGCTCAATGTACATGCACGGATTTCGAACACACGTGACGTCGTCATCTGTTCCGGTAATGCGGACATTGGGAGATGTCGGAGAGTTGACTGTCCAAGTCTCGTCTCCCAACAGCCTGAGTTTCTTCCCCACTGCCGCAGAGATGCCATGGATGTTCACGAGTTCCCGATAGACTCCAGGCGCAAGCTTTATCGTTACACTGCACTTGAGTTGCGGTGGGAGAGAATCTACCGCAGACTGAATGGTTCTTTTCGGTTTGCTCTGATCCAGACCCGAATGGTCATCATTGCCACTCGAGGGATTGACATAGATCGTGTAATCGGTGTAGCGGGAGGTCTTGATCCCGAGAAGGTCAACATTCGTGATCTTTCGGTCTGGATTCAGGAGTTCGAACGGGCCGACTCCATCGCTGAACCAAACGCGAAGGTAGACTTGTTCGTCCCGCGCGAACACTTCTTTGTCAAGATACGCCATGTTCGGAATGGACATGTCCCCGATGTTCACGCTGAAGAAGCTGTTGTTTACGGGCGCGAGGACGGCCGTGGTTGGTTCAGAGCCGTCCAGGCTGAGGCCGTCGTTGGCCCAGTAGGTGATGGAGGCATCTTTGTTGACGAGGGAGAACTTGAAGAGGCCATCGCCGTCGAAGGGCTGTCCCTGGACTTTGACTCGGCCATTGTAGTTGAACTCGACCTGCTGGGCGCAGACATCCGAGAAGAAGATGAGACCCATGGATGCCAGGAGGAGGATTGTGATGGTGAAGCGGTGTTTCATCGGTGTAGTCCTTTCTTTTGGCGGCTTGGGTGTCAAGCCGGGTTCAGTAAGCGTTCCAGTGCGCATCGTCTGCGGCGGCGCCGGGCAGGCCGGGCTGGACGGGTGCGAATTCGGCCAGGACGTTGACGACGGTGTAGGCACCGCTTTCCTGGGTGGTCTCATCGGCCGCCGTCATTTTGATCGTGTCTTCCACGGCGTAGTTCAGGGACTGCCCCGAGGACGCTCCGGCGGTGATCTGCGAGAAGCCGAGGGTGTAGGGGGTGGTGGCCTGGGGCAGGGGGTCCGAGTGCAGTGTCAGAGCAAAACCGGTTCCGGCGAGCGCGACGGCGAGGATGGCTGTCAGAAGAAAGCCCCACCTTCTTTTACCTCGATACGGCATGATTTCCTTCCTCCTTTCAACGACTGCGAAGTTTCCTTCCCAAATCTCTCTTTTCCAGAATCAGACGTCAGTACCTGTTCCAGGTTTTGGACGATGTCATGGCGTCGATGGTCCCGAACAGCGGCGGGGTCCACTGGATCAGGTCGGTGGTGGTTTTCAGATAGACGACGTAGTAGTAATCGCCGTCCTCCAGGTCGCGGTCGTAGTAAGGCGGAACTTCGACGGGGGTGCTGTTCACAAGGGAATAGGTGCCGTAGTCGCCGGTGGCGCTGCGGTAGATGTAGTATCCCCGGCTGCCGATGGGCTGGTCGGAAGTGGGCCAGTGCAGGGCCATCACGGTTCCCTGCCCGATGGCGAGTCCGTTGTTGGCGAGGGGTTGATGCCCGAGGGGATTGACGATGGAGTAGGAGCCGCTGGACTGAGTTTCGGCATTGGCGGCGGCAACCCGGATTGTGTCCTCGATCTGGTAACTCGATGACTCGCCGGAGGAGCCGGAACTAGCGATCTGGGAAAATGTCAGATTGTAGGGGCTGATCGTGGCAGGCGGGTCGGAACTCACGGCCCTTTCTGCTTGGACTCGAAGGTTGACCCAGGCGGAAACGAGTCCTGCCGTGAGGAGCGCGATCAGCGCGAGGATTGTTTTTTGTGAACTTCCGATTTTCATCTCTGCTTCCTCTTCCATGCTTGGCGCTGAGACGGCCCGGTCGTGGCCATCGCTACGGGTTGTCACTCTATCCGGGCGTCTTGTCAAGCCCCTGGAGAAATCGAGTCACTCGCCTCTGCTCCATCTTGTTTCCCTGCTTTTCGCAGAGTTTCAAGGCCTCCCGCAGAGCCTTCCGGGCGTTCTCGGGTTGGTGGCTCAGGATGAGTTGCCGGGCTCGAAGGCGGAAGAATCGGCCCAACTCGAGTGGGTAAGACTTGCGGAGGATTGGCTCGGCTTTGTCGAGAAGTTGGCCCGCTTTGGCCGGGTTTTCCTGCTCAAGGAGGCTTTCCGCCTCGACGAGATCAAGGGAGACCCGTCTTTCCGCGTCGGCAGTCTGGGTGGCGAGTTTTCTCGCCTTTCGGAGGGCCCGGGCAGTTTCGGCGAAGCGTCGGGCGCCGATCTCGGCGAGTGCGAGATTCTCGAGGGCGATGGCCTGGCTTCGGCGGTCGCCGATGGATTCGGCCATTTTCAGGGACTTGCTGGCTTCTTCTCGGGCTTCGTCCCATCGCTCTTCGATCAGGGCGAGGTTGGCGAGGTTTCCGTGGCAAGCGGACTGTAGCTGTAGAAAGCCGATTTCTTCGGCGAGTTTCAGGGACTGGAGGTAGCACTTGCGAGCCGGGATGGCGTGATCCTGGTTTTCTTCGAGTATGCCGAGGTTCATGAGGCTCAGGGCTTGGCCGAACCGGTTCTTGAGTTCCTGCCACTGGTCGACGCATTGGCGGAAACTGGCCTGGGCGCGGGCCAGACGGCCTGCCTTCCAGTCGACGAGGGCGAGGTTGTTTCGGGCCTCGGCTTCAAGGACATCGCACCTGGCGGCGCGGCTGATTTCGATTGTTTGCTCGTAGTATCGGCGGGCCCGGGTGAAATTGCCTTTCCCCCAAGCGCACATGCCGAGGCCGTTTTCCACGGCGGCGAGGAGGGCGGGGGTATCTCCGAGTTTCCGAATGGCGGTGCGGGCGTAGCGGAGTTCTCGGGTTGCGCTGTCGTAGTCGGACACCTGAACATAGGTGAGGCCGATTTCGGCCCGTAGGCGGGCGCGGGTGAGGGGGTTTTTCTTGAGGCCGGGGATATCGAGGGCATCCCGGAAGGCGGCGAAGGCTTCATTCATGCGGCCCATGAACCGCAGGAGTCGCCCCTTGGCGCAGACCAGGTCTCCCGCTCGGAGGTAGTCGTCGTGTGAGGGCGTACGCAGGAGGCTGCCGAGTTCCTGTTCGAAACCGGCGATGGCCTCTTGGGAGGCGGCCGTGAGGAGGGGTTTCTTGTGGGGCCGGGAATTATCTTGCACGGTGTCTTTCACCAGTTCCATCAGATGGTAGCGCAGCCGCTCACGGGCGGAATACAGACGGCTCTTGACAGTTTTCTCCGGGATTTCGAGCCGGGTCGCGATCTCCCGCATCGAAAACCCGTCGAGGTGGAAGAGCCGGGTGGTTTCCCGCTCTTGAAGAGGCAGGTTTTCGATGGCCTGCTCGACTCTCTCCTGGACCTGACGGCTCTGGGCCTGCTCGACCGGGCCGGGGCGGGAGGAAACCGGCTCGGCGGCGTCTTCGAGAGGCACCATGAGAACCCGCCGGCCCCGGCGGATAGCGATCGAGTGCTTGCGGACAATCTGGCGGAACCATCCGGGAAATGCCGCCGGGTCTCGCAAGGCGAGAAGATCACAGTAGGCGCCGAGGAAAGCTTCCTGTCGGGCGTCCTCGGCGAGTTCCAGGTCGCCGAGAAACGAGAAGGCGTAGGACAGGGCCATATCCTGAAAGCGACGGACCAGAAGGCCGTAAGCCTCCCCGTCGCCGAGCTGAGCGCGGAGGACAATGTCTTCCAGGTTGGTCATGCCCGGTCTTCTTCTACCGCCTGAAGCCTTCCATCTTATAAGACGCTTTGGGGCGGGAAAAAGTTGGTGGTTTTTTGAAAGAATCGCACGCGTGTTCTACAGGATTGAGAACAGGCGACTTGAACAGTAAAGAATGAAGGAAGGGGAAGCAAGGAGATAGTGGTTTTCAGGATCGGAGTCATTCTGATTCCGGCTACTGTCGAAAGAGGGACCCGCTCGTGGAATCCCTTGCCTGGATTCCCCAAAAAGCCAGAACCGAACCGTACAGCCGGTCGAGGGACGCCTCCGGCTCGAGCGCGCCGGTGCTCAAGATCACCCCCATCTCCCGATGCCCGCCGCTCAGAGCCTTGTGGGTCGGATTCTTTGCAAACATTTTCGCGTGCAGCCCCCAGTTGACTCCCAGTTCGGGCTGCATGGCGAAAAGAATATCGGGAAACCGGTCCAGGAACGCCCCGCCGAACATCTCTTCCCGCTTACGGATCCACAGGAAAACCGGCTTCCCCTCATACTCCAGACGCGCCAAGTCCTTCATCAGACTCTCGCGAAACTCCTCGTAATCTTCCACTAGGCTTCGATTGATACAGATCCCGCCAAACGGATTTGTCCCCGTGAAATCCGACACGTAGGCCCGGTTCCGGGAGTTGTCGGTCAAGTGCTTCCCCTTCTTGATCTTCCGCGCGCCGGGGATCAGTTTGGCCACCACCTTTACATAGTCTTGAAGATCCAGCCGAGCCATGATGGAAAGAAAGGCGTTCTTTGCATATTCGAGCAGCCGCTTGGGGCCAAAGGCCCTGGCACGACTCACAACGTCGCCCCGCTGCCTCAGGAACTCGTTGACGTTGAAAACATGCGTGCACCGCATCCCGTGTCCATGATCGCTGACCACAACCAGACGATCCCCCGGTCCAAGGAGATCCGCAAACCGCCCGATCTCTTCATCCATCAGTTGGTAAAAATCCTCGATCGTCTTCTCGAACCGATTCGGCCCCGGCCAAGCCGGATCTTCGGGATCTCCGAAGCGCCACAGAAAATGCTTGAGCCGGTCGCTCGTCAGAAATGCCTGGAAGAAAAGGTCCGGCTGAACGCACCCGAAAAGTTCGCGCCCGAAAGCCGCCTGCTCTCGCGTATCGTTGAATACCTTTTCACAAAACGCGCCAAGTGTCTTCTTAGAAGGGAAATCGACAATTCCGCCGAGGCTTTCCGGAGCGCAGATCCCCTCCAAAAGGGCCAGATCGGAGACTTGGATCTTCCCCGAGATGAAGACTGGGCCATTTACCATCACGCCGTTGACCGGCCAGACCGGATAGGCCATGAAGGGATTGATCACGCACACGCGCCGCCCCGCCTCTCCGGCCCGGTCCCAGAACGTGCGGCCCTGGAAAGCCGACGTGTCCACCTTTACCCGGTCCTCTCCCTTGGCGAAATAGTTCACGGATTCCAGAATTCCATGCTCGGAAGGGTCCAATCCGGTATAGGCTGTGATC
>JABMPG010000278.1 GCA_013203855.1 bacterium | reverse complement strand
GTATCCCACCATGCTCTATCCGGGCTTTGCGGGCGGAGTGGCCCCCTTGGTCGGCTCCGACTTGAAATGGTGGTACACGCCGAACGCCTTGAGCACTCCAATCGGCTATATCTCGAACGCCGATGCGCGCTGTCCCTTCGGGGGTGACCTGCCTCGCCAGAACGATTTTTCCGATGAAATCTGGCGGCGCTACAGCTACGAGAACGTGAGAGAACTCGTGGCGAAGGCGGCGGACTTTCCCGTCCTGGGGGGTAAATATGGCCCCGAGGCGCGGGCTCTTGCCCGGATCGGCCGGTGGCGTGTCCTGTGCATCGGCCCGAACAATGCCTGGAATCCCATGGTTCTCTACGACCCGACCAACGGCACGACGAGCGCGGGAAACATCATGCGCACGCAGCGCGATCCGCGAGGAATGGGTTCGGAGCAGTAGCGTGACTGCCCATTCTTAATGCTGGATCCCGGAGTCGGGCTATGGTGCTCCCTGAGATTTCACGATGACCTCGCCACTCTCCGATCTCCTGAATCAACCCGGCGCCGTCCTCATTGAAGACGGTGAGCCACGGCGGGCTTTTCTGTTCACGGATCCAGTCGAGATTCTCCAGACCCGAGACCGCTCCGAAATTCTTCCGCTTCTCGATCGCATGGAGGAACGCCTGCGTTCGGGATTCCACCTGGCCGGATATCTGGGTTACGACGCGGGACTGGTTCTAGACAAGGTTATCGCTTCGAGGCATCGGACCGACGTGCCGCTGGTCTGGCTCGGGGTCTATCGGGACTGCCGGGAACTGGCGCCGTCCGAGATCCTTATCGAGCCGGAGAGCGATCCGGCTGACCTGACCGAGCCGAAGCTGAATGTCTCGGACGAGGAGTATTGCCTGGCCGTGGAACGGGTCCGGGAGTACATCGCGGCGGGAGACGTCTATCAGGTCAACTATACCTGCAAGTTGCGATTTGAGAACCGGGGAAGCGCTACGGGGCTTTTCGCGCGGCTTCGGGGGGGCCATCCCGTTCCGCATTCCGCCTTCGTCAATACGGGTGGTTTTCAGGTGATCTCTATCTCGCCTGAACTTTTCCTGAGGCGAGAAGGTTTGCGTCTCCTGACCCGCCCCATGAAGGGCACGGCCCGGCGCGGGCGGTGGATCGAGGAGGATGAGGGGATCGCGCGCTGGCTTGAGAACGATGTGAAGAACCGCGCGGAGAACGTGATGATCGTCGATCTTATGCGCAACGACGTGGGGCGGGTGGCCGAGATCGGCGGCGTGTCCGTGCCCCGGCTCTTTCACGTCGAGCGGTACGGCACGCTTTTTCAGATGACGAGCGACGTCGCGGCGACCTTGCGCGAGGGAACGGGCCTTTCTGAGATTCTTCGGGCGACCTTTTCGCCGGGGTCGGTGACGGGGGCGCCGAAGATCCGGGCGCTGGAGATCATAGACGAGATGGAGAAGGAATCCCGAGGGGTGTACTGCGGTTCGATCGGGCGCTTCCAGCCCGGGGGCGACTTCGTGCTGAACGTGGCGATTCGGACGATCGTGCAGCGTGGGACGGCGTGCGAGATGGGGGTCGGCAGCGGGATCGTGCATGATTCTCAGCCCCGCGAGGAATTGGCCGAAACGCGGCTGAAGGGACATTTTGTTCAGTCGACCCGAGCCGGATTCGAGATGCTTGAAACACTGCTGTGGAAAAGGGGCCAAAGGTTCGTGTTCGTCGAGGAGCACCTGGAGCGGATGAGAAACTCGGCCCGGTATTTTGGGTGGCGCTTTCCCGAGCAGGAATTGCGCGCAGGGCTTGACAAGGCGGGGCGCGAGATTGGGAATGTCTCGCCGGGCTGCCTGGAGGCCCGGGTGCGGCTCCTGTTGTGTGAGAACGGAACGTGCCGGACGGAGTGGTCCGATCTCACCGGACGGGCGAGACCAGCGGGCTCCGTGCGGCTCTGTCTTGCGGCGCGACGCACCGATGCGAACGATCGGTTTCTCTACCACAAGACCACGAACCGCCACGCCTACGACGCCGACTTTCATGAAGCCCAGGGGCGTGGCTTTTTTGATCTGCTCTATCTAAACACACGCGGCGAGATCACCGAGGGTGCGATCACAAACGTGCGGGTGGAGTTGGACGGCCAATGGCTCACCCCGCCGCTGGGGAGCGGTCTCCTGCCTGGAATCTGGCGGGCGAAATACCTGGCGGGGGGGGGCACGGCCGAGGGCGTCCTGACTCTCGATGACCTGGGGCGGGCCAGCCGCGTCCAGGTCGGCAATTCCGTAAGGGGAACCGTGGATGTGAATCGGGTCGAACAGGAAGGGGAGACGCTTTTCGAGGCGGGCCGTTCGAAGTGGCCCCAATAGAAAAAAGGCCCCGTTGGGCGAGGCCTTCTGAATTCTGGTGGAGAAGAGGAGACTCGAACTCCCGACCCCAGCGTTGCGAACGCTGTGCTCTCCCAACTGAGCTACTTCCCCAGGCTGGTATCTCAGGCGTCGGCCGACCACTGCGCGGTCCGGCCCACATCTTAGCCTTCTCTTTTACCACGCCCCGCCCCGTTGTCAAGCCCTTTCGGCTTCTGCGGCACTGGTGAAAACTGACCGGGCACAGCCGGGGGTCGGTTGCGCCACAAACAACTTTTTGATGATTTCGGCTCTGGGGTTCCCGTAGGGCAGCCTTGCTTCCCTTGCATTCCTTCGGCCTCTGTGGCTTACTGAATCGCGGGTCGCGCAGATGGAATTCGGCACGAAGAGGAGTGCGGGCAAATGGCGAAGCGAATGATTCGGGCAATGGGAATTCTGGTGGCGGCGCTGGCTTTGAGCGCGTGCGTAACGGCACCGGTGGTGCCGCCGCTGGCAGGGGTCTACACCAACATCGAGGCGCCGCTGGATCTGGCGAGCGGGGACCAAGGCAAGGTGATCGGCCCGAAGCGGGGCGAGTCGAGTAGCATCGCGATTCTGGGGCTGGTGGCGGTCGGAAACGCCGGAGTCTATAAAGCCGCCCAAGAGGCCGGGATCACACGGGTCAATCACCTCGACTATCACTTCAAGAATTACCTCTTCGGCGTGTACGCGAAATACACGACGATTGTCTATGGAGAATAGGAGATCAGGGCTTTGAGATAACAGCAGGCGTTCCGTCACCCGCGAACTCCAAACTCGAAACCCCAAACCTGCTCACACAATGCGCCTTTTTCTGCTCTTACTTCCTGTGGTTCTTCTTTCCGGCTGCAATTATCTCGCCGGGGGGGTGGCGTTGGTTTCGGCCGCGCCGGTCGTGCCGCCCCGGGCTTATGTCTACAGCCACTTCACAGCGCCGTTGATCCTGCCCCGTGCCGATATTGGACAGGCTGGAGAAGGCGATATTCCGGGCGTGATTTACCTCAAGATCCCCATTCCATACACCAACCCCGATTTCTCCTCCGGCCAGGCCGGGGTCGAGGCGGCCTGCCGGGCAGCCGGGATCGAGACTCTGATTGGCGCGGACTACGAGTATCTCAGCATTCTGGGCTACGTCCGGCGCTTCAGAATTCATGTCTATGGCTATCCCCCCGCGAAGAAGCCGAGAGAAACAGCCAGTAGTCAGCGACTCAGCACTAGCCTGAAAACCGAGAATCGCAAATTCAACACCTCGACTTCGGAACCTTGAACTCAAAACGCCAAACGCCAAACTCAAAACTCAAACTGGTGATTCTCGGACTGGATTGCGTCCCGCCTCAACTTGTCTTTGATCAGTGGAGGGACGAGTTGCCTAACCTGCGGGGCTTGATGGAGGGGGGAATCGCGCGGCCGCTGGTTTCGACGGTGCCTCCGATCACCGTTCCCGCCTGGACCGCTATGATGACATCCCAGGATCCGGGACAGCTTGGCTTCTACGGCTTTCGCAACCGCAAGGATTACTCCTACGACGGCCTGTACTTCGCCAACGCCAACCATGTGAAGGCGAAGACCGTCTGGAACCATCTCTCGCGGGGCCGGCTCGGGTCCCTGGTCTTCGGCGTGCCCCAGACTTACCCGCCCAAGCCGCTCAACGGCGTTCTCGTTTCGAGTTTTCTGACGCCCGACAAGTCGGTCCAATACACTTGGCCGGCCGAGATTGCCCGCGAACTCGACGAGGCCGCCGAGGGCGACTATATCATCGACGTGAAGGACTTTCGCTCGGACCAGAAGGATCGTTTGATCGATGCCATCCACGTCATGACCCGCCGCCGGTTCAAGGCCTTTCGCCATCTTCTCCGGACACGCGATTTCGATTTTGCCATCATGGTCGAGATGGGGCCCGACCGTATTCACCACGCTTTCTGGCGCTATCACGATCCCGCCCATCGCCTGTATGAGCGGGGCAATCCCTATGAAAACGTGATTCATAACTACTACATCGCCCTCGACGCAGAGATCGGGCGGGTGCTGGGGATGCTCGATCCCGACACGTCGGTGATGATCGTGTCGGACCACGGGGCCAAGGGGATGACAGGAGCGATCTGCGTGAACGAATGGCTTCAGCGTCAGGGCTGGCTGAGCCTGAAGGAAGCTCCGTCGGGTCCTATGGCACTCAAGACCGACATGGTCGACTGGCCCCGTACGCGCGTCTGGGGCGAGGGCGGCTATTACGCGCGGATTTTCTTCAACGTGCAGGGCCGAGAGCCCCAAGGGGTCATTTCCGCCGATCAGTATGAATCGTTTCGCGATGAAGTGAAGACCGCTCTTGAGGCCATCCCCGACGAGCAGGGCCAGCCTATCGGCACCCGGGTTTTCAAGCCCGAGGAGATCTACCACGACTGCCAGGGCGTTCCGCCGGATCTGATTGTTTACTTCGGCGATCTGAACTGGCGCTCGGCCGGATCGGTCGGCACGGGTGCGCTGCACCTTTTCGAGAACGATACGGGACCGGACGACGCGAACCACGCCCAGGAAGGCATCTGCATCTGGAAGCCGCCGCACGGCATCCAGCCCCGCGACGACGAGCGTTACTCGATCTACGACATCGCGCCGACGATCCTGAAACTCTACGGGCAGAACATCCCGCCGGAGATGATCGGGAAGGCTTTGTTCTGAGGGTCATCCGCGATGCAACGCTTGCATTGAGATGGGCCTTGGGCTATCCATAGGAGGCGGTTTGGCCGCGTCAGAAGCCGCTGAAAGACGACCATGGACAAAGCACTTGTCATCATCCCTACTTACAACGAGGTGGAGAACATCGCCCGACTGGTTCGGGAGGTTCTGGCCCAGAGATCTCCGGATATCGAGTTCGAGGTTCTGGTCGTGGATGACTCCAGCCAGGATGGGACGGCGGACGCGGTGCGGGAAACGCAACGCGAGAATGATCGGGCCCATTTGCTCGAGCGGCCAGCCAAACTTGGCCTGGGCACCGCCTATATCGCCGGATTTCGCTACGCCATGGAAAAGGGCTATCCATTCGTGGCGACGATGGATGCCGATTTCTCTCACGATCCGTCGTACCTGCCGGCTTTCGCGAAGGCGATTGCCGACGCGGATCTGGTGATCGGCTCCCGCTACGTGCCGGGCGGGGGCGTGCGTCACTGGGGGCTGCACCGCAAGATCCTGAGCGCCGGGGCGAACCTTCTGGCCCACCTCGTGGCGGGGCTCAAACCGAAAGACTGCACCACGGGCTACCGGCTCTATCGGACCGACCTCCTGCGGAAGATCGACCTGGACCGCGTCACCTCCCACGGCTATTCGTGCCTGATGGAACTGGTCTTCGTCTGTCAGCGCGCAGGCGCTCGAATCGTCGAGTCGTCCATCGTTTTCGTCGATCGCCGCGAGGGCCAATCCAAGATTTCTCGCAAGGAGATCTTCAAGGCCTTCGGGACGCTCTATCGGCTGGGGCGGCGTCGATTTTCGGGGCGATGAGAGATCGCCCCGATCTGTCTGGCTGATATTCCCTCATGCGCATCCTTTTTCTCGAAGCCTACTATGGTGGTTCCCATCGCGCTTTCGCGAAGGGCTGGACCGAGCGTTCGCGGCATGATATCCAGCTGCTGACTCTTCCTGCCCGCAAATGGAAGTGGCGGATGCAGACCGCCGCCTGGCTGTTCGCCGAGCAGGCCAACCGCCTCGATCCGCCTCCGGATATTGTCTTCGCCACGGACATGGTCAACTTGGCCGAGTTTCTCGCCCTGACCCGAAGGAGGTTGGGCCACACTCCGGCGATCCTGTACTTTCACGAAAACCAGTACTCCTATCCGCCCCAGATCGAGGGAAAGCCGGACTATCGCTGGGGAGTGATCAACACGAGTTCGGCCCTGGCGGCGGACGCGCTGGTTTTCAACTCCGAGTTTCACAAGCAGGACTTCTTCGAAAACTGGCGGCGCGGGAACCGGGCCATGCCCGACGGCGAGATCGAGCCTCGGCGTCTGGATCGCATCGAACGGGCCGCGCGGACTATCCCGGTCGGAATCGACTTCGCTTTTCTGGACCGCCACGCGCTCAAGCGTCCTCCAGTTCCGGATGGGCCGCCCCGGATTCTTTGGAATCATCGCTGGGAGCACGACAAGCGGCCGGAGGCGTTTTTTGAGGCCTTGGGAAAGGTGAAAGTGAAGGGGCGAAGGTTTCGCCTGGTGGTCTGCGGTGAGAGTTTTCCCGAAAGGCCGCCATGTTTCGATCTGGCCCGCGAGCGTTTTCGTGACGAGATCGAGGTCTTTGGCCACTTGCCCGAGCGGCGCGACTATGCGAAGTGGCTCTGGCGATCGGACATCGTAGTATCGACTTCAATCCAGGAATTTCTCGGGCTTTCCGTTATCGAAGCGCTCTGGTGCGGGTGCCGTCCCCTACTGCCGAACAGGCTCAACTATCCGTTCCTGCTTCCCAGAGATCAGCACGAGGGTCATCTTTACGAATCGGATCAGGATCTGGTGTCGCGGCTTGAGGATCTGTTGCGCGAGGGTGAGGAAATTGGCTACCCGCCGCGGCAGGCATTCCTGCGCGCCTGTGACTGGGACCGGGTCGCGGGGGATCTCGACGATCTGGTTGAGTGCCTCGCCGCCCGTGGGACGGGGATGTGACCTTTCCTATTTATTGCTACGCTTTCTCTCGAAATGGGCGAAGTCGATGAGGAAGACCGCACCCAGGAGCGTGCATTTGCGCTGAAGGTCCAGGTTGTCGGGAAAGGTCACGCTGAAGGTGTCGGCGTCGGTGAAGAACTCCTTGCCCAAGCCGCTCCACTTCTTGGAGATCCTCCCCACTTCAGTTTCGTTCTCGAGGATCCGGAAGGTCCAGGGGTGGAGGATCGGCCCTATGATCGTGTAGATTTCCCGTCCCGCCGGGTCCAGCACCCGATACATTCGCCTGAGCCAGGAGAACTTGCGTTCGACCGAGCCCATGGCTTCCCCAGATGGGCCTTGCACGTCCACGCGATGGAAATAGAATCGGAAAGGGCGTTTCACCGTGAGGGCGCTCTGTCCGTCCGGTGTGGCGATCCGCATCGTGAAGGGCCGCAGGGACTGCAGGAATTGGCGCATGATGAAGCCGCCTTCCTCGCCGGCCAGATAGCGGACCTCTCCGGCGGGATCGATAATCTCGTAGCGATTCCTGGTCTCGAAACTGGTCAGGATCTCCCCCCACTCCTTTTTCTGTCGAACAAGAAGGGTGGTCATGCCGCCTGTGGTAGTTTGCATCTCCCGGTCTCCCTTCAGCGTGAGGTTTTCTCTTCCTCTCCCATCAGCAAACAGAACAAAAAAGAGCCGCTGACCGCGCTCACGGGCACGATGAAAACATTCAGAAAAGGAACCATGAACAACATGGCAGTCATCATGCCGTAGCCAAAGACCAGGGGCTTTCTGGTCCCCAACAGTCCCCATTTTCGGCGAAGGCCGCAATGCCTCCGGTCCGCCGCGTAGCCGATGAATTCGAAGGCGCATCCGAAGGCGGCCCAGAGGAAGGCGGCCACGGCATAGGCCATGCTCCCCAGCCCTGGAATAAGATTCAGCGGCAGCAGGACGAGAAAGCCGCCGCCGAACACCGCCAGTCGCTTCACTTCGCTCGCTATGGCGAAGACCGCTTCGGAAGCAATCAGGACGACGAGAGAGCGATTGTCTTCGAGACGAAAGCCCGCCGCCCGCTCGGTGTGTTCGGCCAGGCGGTCGTTAAAGGGCGCTGCGATGAGCAGGGCGGCCGGAGTGAAAACGAAATAGACCAGGATCAGAACGATCAACCAGAAGAGAATCCGAGCGAGGACCAGGACCGCCTTGAGATACCACCTCGCCTCCTCCCATGTGCCCAGGCGCTCGCGCAGGCAGTCGGCGAAGAACCCTCCGCCCCAGAACAGGAGAAATCCGAAGAGAAGCATGTTCAGCGTCAGAGGTACCGCCACCAGCCACCACAACTTCGGCCGCGCCGCCAGAAACCGTATGCCGCGAAACGGAAGCCGTGCGCCATACAGAAAATCTTGCACAGGATTCTCGAGCGCGGGGAAGAGGGAGGCATCCGGTGGTGGATTCAGGTTTTCGTGATCGGACATGTGCGATCCTCTGGTCAAGCCGGGCCATTATAGACCGGGTCCGCCAGATATCGCAAGCGATCGTCAGTTTGCTGGAGCGGCGAACCAACAAAGACTGTCTCTTGAGCCTGATCTGACAGGTTTGCCGTGTCCACTCTCCGGCTATTCGGCGGATTGAGCGGTCAGTTCCCGGACCTTTCCTTCCAATCGGCTTTTGAGATCTTGCTCGATCGCCTGGTCCGCCGCCTGGCGATACAGGGCCAGGGCTTCCGGGCGCCGGTCCAGTTTCCGATAGGCGTCGGCCAGGTGTTCCATGACAAGAGGGTCGCCCTCTTCCTTCTGGACAGCTTGTTCGAGGAGGTCGGCCGCCTTCTCATAGTTGCCCTTTTGGAAATAGATCCACCCGAGGCTGTCGATCATGTGGCCCGCCCCCGGCCGCATGGCCAGGGCCTGCTCGACATGCTCGATCGCCTCGTCCAGACGGATGCCCTGCTCGGCGAAGAGATATCCCAGCGAGTTGTGGGCTTCGGCATAATCCGGTTTGAGTTCGATGGCCTTCCGCAGCATGGACTCCGCCCGGTCCAAGTGTTTTCCGTTCCATTCGACGAGGGCGAGTTCGTACTGGACCTCGGCGTTTTCTTCCTGGTTGGCGAGCAGGCTGTCCATCCCCTTCCGGAGTTCCTCTTCTTTGCCGGTCAACTGGTAGAGTTGAACCAGGGCCAGCTGCATCTTCCAGTTTCCGCTGTCTTTTTCGACGGCCTCCCGCATCACGCGGATGGCGGAATCTGTATCACCGAGATCGCGGTGAACGAGCATGAGCAGTTCCCGCAGGCGGTTGGCCTTGTCCGGTTCGGCCGTGGCGATCCATTTTTCCAGGATCGGGGCCGCCTCGGCCAGGCGGCCCTGACCGCGGAACGCCTCGACTGCCAGAATGTAGTGGGCCAGCGAGCTGTTCGGCGCCCGGGCCAGGCTCTCTTCGAGGCGTTGCACCAGATTCTCGAAACGTCCCAGACGCCGGTCGATCTCCATTTGCAGGTTGAGGGCCTCGGTGTTGTCAGGCGATTTCTCCAGCGCTTCGGCCACCGGTGCCTCTGCCTTTTCCACACAGTTGAGACCGATCAGGAACCGCGCCGCTTCCAGCAGGTTCTCCATCGTCCGGGAACTCCGAGCCAGGTACTTTTCCACCGCCTCGCAGGCCTTCTCCGGCTCATCCGTTCCCGCATAGAGCCGCGCCAGGAGGAGCCACCCATCGGGGTTGTAGGGATGAAAGGCCAGGGAACGCTCCAGGACCGTCGCCGCCTCTTTCGACTTCGTGTAACCCACCAGGCTCATGGCGTACCGGATCTGAATGTCGTCTCGGCCCGGGTATTCTTCGGCGAGGGAGCGATAGAAGTCCAAAAGATCTTCTCCCTGCCCGCCATCGAGAAGGAGAACTTGCACATGTTTGACCAGGGCCGGATCGCTGGGGGCGACGATGCTGGCCCGTCGCAGGGTAGCGATGGCTTCCTGCTTCCGGTCCAGCTGCTGCTGAAGATTCGCCAACTGGATGTAGTTGGCGATATCACGGGGCTGCAACTGGACCAACTTGGTCATCCACGTCTCCGCCTCGTCCAGCTTGTTCTTCTCCAACTTGATGATCGCCAGCACTTTTACATAGGGAGTGGAGGGACGGCCGGGGCGGGCTTCGACCAGCGCCTCGCACATCTCCTCCAGATGATTCAGGGCCACCTTCTGGTCGTCCAGTGTCTTCGCCTGTTGGTAGGCCTGGCCATACTGGCGATGGAGGTCTTGCAGCAGCTCGATATTCCGGGGGGAGTGTTCGCGGCCGGACTCCAGCATCTGGATGGCAGTCGCTGAATCGCCCCGGTTGGACTGGAGCCGGGCCAGATCCAAGTAAGCGTCGACGCGCTCCGGATTCTGCTCGATCATCTCCGTCAGGCGCTTCTCTGCCGCCGGGATGTTTCCCTGCCGCTTGAGAATGTCGGCCTCCATCAACCGCATCCGGTATGGCCACTCCGACCGATCCCCATTCCGGCGCAGGATCTCGAGAGCCTCCTCGTCCCGGCCCGAAGCAGCGAGATAGGACACCTGGAAGAAATCCCGGAAAAGTTCGAAACGCTCTTCTTCCTCCGCCGTGAAATTCTTTTCCTGCATCCGGATCGGGGGGTTGAGCACTTCGGGATAGCCGTCTTCGAGTTCCGTCAGCCTGTGCAGCAGTTCCTGCTGGGCCTGGGGCAGGGCTTGCGTTTCCGCTGCGGCCAGAGGGAGGCTCAGGGCCGCCAGGGCAGGAAGAATGAAATATATGAACCGTCGCATTGTTGTTCACATCTCCACAAGAATCGTGATCCGGAAAAGGACGCCGGACCGCATACAATCGGGATAACACCCGATTTTTCAGGGTATCAGCCCTGCCCGGATCGCGCAACTAGGAAGGCCTATCCAAGAACCGGCAGGCTCGTAGCGCATGTTTCATGCGAGCCCGGACAGTTCAATGCCTTGAAGGGCAGCCCGAACGATGGACTACGAACCTGGCGCCGGTATCTGCCTATGATCGGAAGGTGGAAAAGGGTTTTCAGGCGGGTCGGGAATGGCCTAAGATAAGACGTGTAGTCCGCGTGGTGGTTTTCAGGTTTCGGCGCCGCTACGGCGCGGGAGACGCAGCCGTGCGGCGAGAGCCCGTGACACGAGCAAATCCAGATCATTCGGAGGAATGTGTCCCATGCCTCTTGTTTTCTTCGCCCAGCAGAATTCATTTCTCTCTTCGGAGCATGTCTACTGGTTGCTTCTGGTGATCGTTCTTCTGTTCGCCTTGATCGTGATTCTGATGATCGCGCACAAGTTCACGAAGGGCCGATCGAACCGGAGCGTTCTGGAGATGGACACTGTGTTCCTGGACACCCTCCGGGATAAGTTGGCGCCCGACGAGATGCGGCGAGTGCGCGAGGCGGTTCTCAAGCAAGCCACAACCCGCGAAAAGGGCGGGGAAAGGGCGACGGATCTGACCGATCTGCAGGCGATTGCCGCGAGAAAGCGCGAAGAACTGCGGCGTCGGAAAGAGGCGCAAGGCGACGAGACCGAGCCGGTCGAGAAGGAGCCGCGGACGCCGCCGGTGAGCGAGTATCCGCCGGGCGAGGTCCGGCAGCCTCACGCGAGCCAGAAGCGCGTCACGAGCCTTCGCGATATTTCCCTGACCCGGCGCTCCGAGGCGGAGCCGCCCAAAACGGCCGAAGAGCCGGAGAAGACGTCGGGGATCGACATCGAGGCCCTGCTGGAACGCGGCCTCATTTCCCGCGAGCAGTACGAGCAGTTCAAGAAGCAGATCAACGAGAACGAGTAATCCCCCATCCCATGCCCCTCAAAGTACTGCAACTCTGCGCGGTCGATTTTACCTTGGCCCGTTTCATCGCCCCCCTCTGTTTCCGCCTTCAAGACCAGGGCTTTGAGGTGACGGCAGCGTGCACGGAGAGCGTGTTTCTCGAGCCTCTGCGCCGAAGAGGGCTGCGTTGTGTGGACTTGCCTATCGAGCGTTCCCTGAGCATCGGGGCTCATCTCCGCTCCTATCGCCGCCTGAGCCAGTGGCTGTCCGAGGAACACTTCGACGTTATCCACGTTCACACGCCGATTGCCTCGCTCATTGGGCGCGTGGCTGGCGCGCGGCGCGGCGTGCCGATCCGACTCTATACGGCCCACGGGTTTTACTTTCACGACGAGATGCCCTTCCTCAAGCGGACGTTCCACGTCGGGCTGGAATGGTTCGGGTCGTTCTTTCACGATTTCCTTTTCACTCAGAGTGAAGAGGACCGCCAGGCCGCGATCCGCTATCACCTGGGGAAGCCCGGCGAGGTCCGCACCATCGGCAATGGCGTGGATCTCTCGCGCTTCGATCCGGATCGGTTCACGGCGGATGACCGGGTCCGGACCCGGGCGGCCCTCGGGATCGGGCCCGACGCGCGGGTCCTGGGGATTATCGGCCGCCTCGTGCGGGAGAAGGGCTACTTCGAACTGTTTCAGGCGTCCGTCGATCTCGCCCGGCGCTTTCCCGACTTCCTCCTTCTCGTCATCGGCGACGCCTTGCCCAGCGACCACGACGATTCGACGGCCGAGCTCCAGAGCCGGGTGGACGGCCTTGGCCTCCGCGACCGCATCGTCTTCGCCGGCCAGCGCGAGGACGTGCCGGAACTCCTCCACGCGATGGATGTCTACACGCTTCCCTCCTGGCGCGAAGGGATGCCGCGCTCCGTCATCGAAGCCATGGCCATGTCCCTCCCCTGCGTGGTGACTAATATCCGGGGCTGTCGCGAAGAAGTCGTCGACCACCAGACCGGCTTTATCGTCCCCGTCCGCGATCCAAAGGCGCTATCCGAAAAATGCGCCGACCTCCTCGCCGATCCCGAAAAGGCACGAAAACTCGGAGCCGCCGGCCGCGCCCGCGCCCGACAACTCTATTCTGAACAAGAGGTCTTCGAAAGGCAGATCGAAGTCTATCGGCAGTTGATCGAGGAGAAGGGATTGGAGGCCGGGGACTGAGGCGTGGGTGTAGTGAAGTTGTTTTGGAGGCCTTTGGGGGAGTGCTGAAGCCATGCTTCAGCCTTAACAAGGGAAGCCATTCTTCCCGTTCCCCATCTTGAAGAAGATCGGCGTACGAAAACAAGACCTGCTAGATCTGGGGGACCCTCTGTGCCGACAACCCTCCAGAGAGCAATGCTTGGCGAAGAGTTGCTCACCGCAGTGCGGCTCCTCAAATCCGGGCTTCGGGAACTCAATCGTATAGATGGATCGACCGACTTCTTTCACTTACCGATACTTCTGCTCGCCTCGGGTTTTGAGAGGATGATGAAGACCGTTATCTGT
>JABMPG010000030.1 GCA_013203855.1 bacterium | reverse complement strand
GCGCATGACGTCTTTCGTGAATCGCTATATCGACCGGGACATGCTTCGCCATCCCCAGAAGACCCGGCTTTTCATGGTCGAGGTCGACGGCAATACCTATGGAGCCGATGACTTCGACGTTCAGAAGATCGAACCCGCGTCGGACGGCAAGAGTTTCGCCGCCGACCTGCTGCTGGCGGAGAAGGGGCTTGGCGCCAGGCTCACCGTGGGATTCGACCAGCCCGGCCGTATCCGCATGGCACTCGACCTTGAAAACCGAGGGGAGAAGCCCCTCGACTTCAAGACCGCCTTCCCTCAGGTGGGCGGGCTCGTCCTGTCGGACGAAGCGGAGAGCGATTATTACCTGTTCCCCTTCTTCGGCGGTATCATCTCGGACCGCAACACCATGCAGCGCGCGGGGTACGGCGAGAATCTGGCCTGGTGGCAGATGATCGACCTGTACTCGCCGGAGCGCGGGGGCGGCGTCTATCTGCGCTGCCTCGATGACACCGCCCAGATGAAGTACCCGACGTTGCGCAAGGGAGAGGAGAGCCGGACGGAATTCAACCGGACACTTGCGGGGAAAGGATACCCGGACAAGAACTTCCTGTGGGAGTTCAGCCTCGAGCCGGCGCCCGGGACAGCCATGACTTTCGAATACCTGCGTCGGACGCGTGAGCCGAAGGGATCCTTTTCGCCTCCCGAGGCGATTCTCGGCGTCCACGCCGGGGACTGGCACGGGCCCATGAAGGAATACGGTCAGTGGGCTCATGAGAAGTGGGGCTCTCGTCCGCGGGACAACGCCCTCATGGATTACTGGAATATCGGGACGGCGGGCTGGGGCGAGGATGTTCTCGTGAACAAGGACGGGTATCGGATGGACGTACTCAAACCTTCCTTCGATCTGGTCGAACTCCAGGCCTGGTGGGACTGGCAGTACGAGTATAGCCTTTGGCATCTTCCCATCGAGCGCGAAAAGGCACGCGAACTTCTGGGGGAAAAGTGCTGGGAGCTGCGGAAGTACTGGTGGGTGGACGATCCGATGACGGGTGAACTCGCCTTCACGTTGAACACCCCGGACTATCAGTACAGTGAAAGACATGGCGGGCTCGAGGCCCTCCAGGACTATATCCGGGACATCCGCAAGACCGGGACGCTTCCCATGTTCTATATGAACGGCCGCAAAGGATGCGCCTCCAGCCGGATCGGCCATGAATACGGACCGCAATACGGAGTGATGAATCCACGATGGGGCGATCCCTATGAAGTCCCGGTCCCCGTCCGCCCTGAAAACTACGCCGGTTCCTATGCCGCCTACGAGTTCTGCACCGATACCGAGTGGTGGCAGAACTATCTGACCGATGCGGTTCGTCGAATCGTGAAAGATACCGGAATCGCCGGCGTGCGTCTCGATCAGTTGGTCCAGAATGGCATCACATGCGAATCGGATAAACACGACCACCTGTTCGGCGAGCCAGGCCACAATGCCACCGTCCAAGCCGATGCCCATCTCGTTCAGCGCGTTCGCGAAGCGATGGACGAGGTCAATCCCAAAGCCGTGCTAACTGCCGAGTTTCCCGGACTCGACCGCGCCGTCTCCTATATGGATGGGACGTTGATCCACGACTGCTCGCGAGTGTTTCCGTACCGGCCTTTCCCATGCAACCTGCTGAGGTTCTATTTCCCAGAGTGCCGGGGCTATGAGCTGGAGGCGGTTCATTTCCCTCAGTCCACGGCGTGGAAGTTCTGGAATTCGGTGGGAACTTTTTACAATAACCATCCCCAGCCTTATTTCTGGATACTGAAGGGAAACGCGGACCTGTTTGTTCTGGGGGAAGGAGAAGCCCTTCCGCCGACCCTCGTGGAACGGGTCTATGCCAACCGATTCGTTTTGCCCGCGAAGAAAGGGATCATGCTGTTCAACGCACGGCGGCATACCGTGAATGAGCCGTTGATCCAGGTCAACCCGGCCCGCGACGATCATTTCATCGAGATTGTCCGATGGGAGGAATTGCAGCCAGTTCAATCTGGAAACGGCCAGGCGATCGGAGTTCGCCTACGCAAGGATGAAGTGGCGTGCATTCTCCAACTCCCCCGTCGCGTCACCCTCGAAGAAAACAACGGCTCCCTCCGAGTCAAAGTCTCAGGCCAGACGGACGGCCTGCGCCTGATCCTGGCGGGAGCGAACGGGGAGACGCTTGCGGAAAAGCCGGCGCAAGAGTCGGTGGATTTTGCGCTGGTTTCGGGCGAAGGAGAGAAGACGGTTCGCGTCGCGGCTCCGTGGCGCATCAAACTGATGGGGAAAAAATACCTGATCGATGCGGCGGTGATGAAGGACGAATAAGAAGATCGCCGAGAATTCCTGAACAGCCCGGGGCACGCCGATTCCACGCCTCTTTTACTCTTCCGCCTTTGCGGGGGGAAGGGTGAAGTGGAAGGTGGAGCCCTTGTCGGGCTCGGATTCTACCCAAATGCGGCCCCCATGCCGCTTGACAATCTTGTCACAGACCGCCAGACCGATGCCCGTGCCCGAGATCGTCTCGTCGCCCGATACTCGTTGAAAGATCTGAAAGATCCGCTCGAAGTTCTCCGGATCGATCCCGATGCCGTTGTCGCGGACCTGGAACTCCCAACCTTCGGGGGTCTCTCTGGCTGAGACCCGCACTTCAGGATCCTTGGCTCCGTGGAACTTTATGGCGTTAGCGAACAGGTTCTGGAAAAGTTGGATGAGCTGGGTTTCGTCGCCCATGATTCGGGGCAGGGGATCGTGGGTGATCTCGGCTCGCGCTTGCTGGATGGCGACCTCCAGGTTGGCCCGCGCCTGGTCTAAAATCGACTTGGCCTCCGTCGGCTCGAAGGGCTGGGCCTTGGTCGTCACGCGGGAGTACATCAGCAGGTCGTTGAGGAGGTTGCGCATCCGCCTCCCGCCCTGGACGGCGAAGTCGATGAACTCGTCCGCTTCGTGGGTCAGCTGTCCGTGGTAACGTTTCGCCAGGAGTTGCAGAAAGCCGGTGACGGTGCGCAGGGGTTCATTAAGGTCGTGGGAAATGATGTTGGCAAACTGTTCGAGTTCGGCGTTAGAGCGGGCCAGTTCCTCCGTCCGCTGCTTGAGTGCCACCTCCATCGCCCTATGGGCGGTCACGTCGCGCGAAATGCCGAAGGTGCCGATCACGCGACCCTCTCGATCCCGGAAGGGAACCTTGGTCGTCGAGACCCACGTGACTCTTCCGTTGGGCCAGTCCTCGCCCTCCTCCTT
>JABMPG010000277.1 GCA_013203855.1 bacterium | reverse complement strand
GCCTGGACCGATCAGGGCCACATCCAGCCGGGAGAGGATCTCTGGGATCACTTTGGCTTCGATCTTTCCACCTGCTGGAATTTCAAGATGGTCGCCGATCTGGACTTTGAGCCTGTGGTTGTCGAGGAGACCGAGGACACCGTCCTCACCCGCGATGGCAACGGGGCCCTGCTGCGCCGCCACAAACTCCACAACGCCACCCCCGAGCACGTGGACTTTTCGGTGAAGGAACGCTCGGCCTGGGAGGAGAAGATCAAGCCCCTCCTCGTCCCCTCCGAGAAGCGCATCGACTACGAGATGTACCGGGAGCGGAAATTGAAGTGCGCTGAGAAGAACCGGTTCTTCTGCTGGTCCGGCGTCAATGTCTTCGAACTCATGCACCCGGTCTGCGGCCACGAACACATGCTCATCGGCATGATGACCGATCCGGATTGGGTGAAAGACATGGTGGAGACCTTTTCCGATCTGCTCATCGCCCTGCAGGAAACACTTTTCGAGAAGGAAGGCAAGCCGGACGGCATCTGGTACTACGAAGACATGGGTTTCAAGCAGCGGCCCTTCGTCTCGCCCGCCATGTACCGCGAGATCATCCAGCCCGCCCATCGCAAGACCTTCGAATTTGCCCATTCCCTCGGCTTGCCCGTGATCGTCCATTCCTGCGGCTTCGTCGATCCCCTCGTGCCGGGAATGATCGAGGCCGGCATGGACTGCCTGCAGGTCATCGAGAACAAGGCCGGCATGGACCTGCTCAAACTGAAGCGCGAGTTTGGCGACCGCATCGCCTTCTGCGGCGGCATGGACGCGCGAAACCTCGTGGCTAACAATCGTGACGCGATCCGGAAAGAACTGGCCGAAAAGATCCCTGTCGTCAAACAAAACAGCGGCTATATTCTCCACTCCGACCACTCCATCCCGGACCAATGCGAGTACGAAACATACCGGTTCTTCGTGGATGAGGGGCTTCGGTTGGGGACATACTGAGTTTCAGGACGTGAAATCCGAAATCTGGGACCGGAAGTGTGGGGTCGGCGCCCTCGCCGGTTTACCACGCCTAGGCATCTCAGAGGGCTCACGTCCCCGCCATCGCCACCCCGCCCGCCCCTGCGAGAACAAGGCGGAGCGGGCCGTCCGCCGCTCGCACTTCCACCTCGCCAACCGTAGCGGGTAGAATCAGCGTCGAACCCCTTTTCAGAATGATTTCCTCTCCCCCCGCCCGGGCCGACGCGCCACCTTCCAGAACGATCAGAACCTGGGCTGAGCGCGGATCCACCGACCACGAAAACTCGCCCCGCAGATCCAGCCGCTCGATCCGGTAGGCTGGAACATCCACAAGCACTTCATGCGTTCCCCAAGAGGCCGCCACGGGACGACGGGCCCCCGGCGTCGATCCGGCCGCTTCAAATCGCAACACTTGCCGCGCCGCGTTGACATGCAGAGCCCGCGGCCTCCCATCGTCTCCCGGACGGTTATAATCATAGATCCGGAACGTCGAATCGGAAGGCTCCTGGATCTCCAGGATCGCCACCCCCTTGCAGAGGGCGTGAACCATGCCTGGCTCCACCCGATAGAACTCCCCGGGCCGAACCCGGACCGACCGCATGCAGTCGACCACGGCATCCTCGGCCAGAAGCCGGTCGAAATCGGCCCGTGTGGTTCCGGGAACGAAACCGTGCAGAATCGTGCCCCCCTCCTCCACGTTCAGGATGACCCAGCTCTCGTCCTTGCTGAAATCGTTGGGAAAGAGATCGCGGCATGCCGCTTCGTCGGGATGGACCTGGACGCTGAGGTTATCCTGCGCGTCCAGAAACTTGATCAAGAGGGGAAATCGTCCGCCCGTCGGCTTCCCCCGCCAGGCCGGTCCGATCAGATCCTCGCCCCAGTCCGCCGTCACCGCCGAAAGAGTCTCCCCGGCTCGCGGCCCGTTCGCCACGGTCGAGCTTCCCTGGTGTAGATCGGCCACTACCCAGGCTTCGCCAATCTTACGTCCCTCCGGAAGATCCAGCCCCAGCAACTCCTCCAGTCGCCGCCCTCCCCACACCTTCGCCTTCAGGACCGGCTCGCACAGAAGCGGATATGTCGTGTTCTCTGGCATTTCAGATCTCTCTTCCCATTCGCGCGTTTCACCAAATAGAAGCCGACTATACCATAGGCCACGTGTTTTCCAATCGAATGCGCCCCTTTCCTCTCTCAAAATCCTCTCTGTGCCATTGACACTCATCCCGAAATGCGAAAAACTCATCCTGTTTGATCCCCGGATTCCGGCAAGGAACCTCAGATGAAACCCCAAAACCTCATTTTTGCCTGCTTCATCATCTCATCTTTTCTCCTGGTGACCACCATGACTTCACCCGCTCAAGACAGGCCCCGCCCCTTTCAGGAAGACGACGTCGTCTGCTTCCTCGGCGACAGCATCACCCATTCCCGTCGATATCACTCCTACATCCAACTCTTCTACGCCACCCGATTCCCGCGCCGGCCCGTCCGCGTTGTCAACTGTGGCATTTCCGGCGACACCGCCGAAGGGGGATCTTCCCGACTCGCGTGGGACGTCTTGGTGCACAAGCCCACCGTCACGGCCATCATGTTCGGCATGAACGACGTCGGGCGGGGCCTCTACGGCCCGGGAAAAACCGGAGAGCCCTGGGACTCGCAGCGCCGCCACCGGCTGGAAGCCTACGAGAAAAACATGCGACGCATCGCCGACGATCTGCGCCAGGCGAAGTCCGGAATCGTCTTCATCACGCCCTCGATCTACGATCAGACCGCCCGGCTCGAAACGACCCCCGAGATCGGCATCAACGACGCTCTCGCCTCCTGCACGGCCGTCGCCCGCCGCCTGGCCGTCGAGTACGACGCCGCAGTTGTCGATTTCCACGACTTCATGAGCATCCTGAACGAGAAGCATCAGAAGGACGACCCGGCCTTCACGATCATCGGGCCCGACCGCGTCCACCCCGGCGATCCCGGCCATCTCGTCATGGCCTGGCGTTTCCTCAAGGCTCAGGAGGTTCCGCGCTTCGTTTCGCGGACGATTCTCGACGCTGGCGAAGGGCGTGTCTTCGAAGGGGAAGGTGTTGCGATTTCCAACCTTCAGAGAATCGAGGGGGGCCTGACCTTCGACAGTTTGGAAGAGGCCCTGCCCTTCATTGTCCCCGAGACCGCGCGGCCCGCTCTCGATCTCGTTCCCTTCCAGGATGATCTCAACCGGGAGACGCTGGTGGTTCGGGGCCTCGATCCGGGACAATACGAGATCCGGATCGACGACGAGGGAGTGGCCGAAGCGTCGGGTGCAGACCTCGGCGAAGGGATCGACCTCGCCGACAATCCCCGCACACCCATGTATCGCCAGGCGCTGGATGTTCTCGACGCCGACACGCGTCGGCACGCCGTCACCAGCGGGCCCATCCGCACCCTTGCCTATGCCCGGCATGTTCTCCGAGACCGGCCCGAAGTGGACTTCTCTGATTTCGAACAGATGAAAAATGCTCTCGTCAAGCGGATGAATTCGATGGAAGGCCAGCCTTGGTATCCCTCGGTGCGCAAGCAGACCGAACAGTACATCGAGGTCAAACCAAAAGAAGCGGAGATATTGGAGGAAGCCGGTTCGGCCTGGCGGGAGATGTATGCGAAAGCCCAGCCCCGGCCCCATCACTTCGAAATCGTCCGTCGCTGAGGGCTACCGCAGCCAAGCCTTGTCGGCGGAAGTTGCTATGGGTTCTCGAGGCAGATGCACGGTGAAGCAGGCGCCGTCCAGCCTTTGGGAACGACTCACGGTCACGTAACCCTGATGCAGTTCCGCGCAGGCCCTCACAGCCAGCAGGCCCAAGCCACTGCCGTTCTCCTTGGTCGTGTGGAAGGGCTCGAAGATTTTCTCGACCTGGTCGGGAGGCACTCCGGGACCGTCGTCGTGGACTTCCAGAAAGGCCTCGTCGTTCTCCGCGCCGACCCGCACCAGTATTTCCCCCCCTTGCCCGGCCGCATCCGCCGCGTTCAGCAGCAGGTTCAGGAGCATCTGTCGCAGAAATCCGCCGTGTCCCATGGTCGGCAAAGTGTCGGGGCCCGTGATGTCCAGATGGCACTTCCTGGCTTTCTCGTGGGTTGCGGCGAGCGCGGTTATCTCCTGGGCCAGGTCCATCAGGTCCAGCCGGCTCAGGCCGTCCTCTGCCTTGTGGCCCTGCGCGGTCTGAAGCCGCCGCGACAGACCGCGCAGATTGGCGACGGAATCCCGCATCATCCGCATGTATTCTCCCGGGTCGCCCCCAGTCTTGCCCGGGCGCTCGATCTCCTCGACCAGGCACTCGAATACTTGGAGCACATTGTTGATGTCATGGGCCACCGACAATGCGAACAGCCCCGCCGCGGCCCGTCGCTCCGAAGCCAGAATCGCCTCGCGTTGGGTTACCAGCGCGCGGTCCCGCGCCACGATCCGGCCCAGCAGAACCGCGATCAGGACAAAAAGAATCACCGACGTGATCAGGCAGAAGACAATTCCCTTGACCAGCTCGATGTGCCGCCAGTCGCTACCGGGGAGGTCCATATACTCGCCCAGCCAAGTGGAAAGCCAGATATAGCTGACGCTCACACAGAGAAAACAGACCGCCGCGATTCCGGCTGTCTTCATCGGGTGAGGCACGGATGAGACCGGCGAAGCGGAAGCCGAAAGACCAGTTCTGGAAGAACGCATCGCAGATCTCCAATATACAGCGAACCGCCGCACAATTTTGATTTTCTTCTTCACTCCAAAAGTACTCATCCGCGCCGATCCGTTCAAGCTAATTCAGAGGGAAGGGGTTTTCATCCGTCAGTGGGGGGATGGAACGCAAGACGTAAAATGGGAGGAACGACGAGCGAGGTCCGGTGTTCAAAGGCCCAACCCGGGCCGGCCTTGCTCCCAGTTTCCCGTTGACACTGAAGGGGCGTTGGCGTATATCTCGAAGTCCAGTCATGGGAGCCTGATAGCGGTTTACTACGCAAGGGTTCGGGGCTGGAAGATCCGCAAAAGAGCAGGTTCTTATGGCGTGGTTTCGCAAAGCTCAGTACAGAATGTTGCCGACACCGTCGGTTGAAAGCCGGGTGCCGGACGGCTTGTGCGCCAAGTGTCCGCGCTGTGGCGTGATTCACCTGACCCGGGACTACCACGAGAACCTCCGGGTTTGTTCCAAGTGCCAGCACCACGATAAGTTGACGGTCCAGGAGCGGATGAAGCAGACCCTCGATCCGAAGACCTTTGTAGAGACGAACGCCGATCTGGCGCCCGCTGATCCGCTGCATTTTGTGGACATCATACCGTATTCCGAGAGAATTCTGAAGTACCAGCGGCAAACCGGGATGAAGGACGCGGTGGTCACTGGCCATGGCGAGATCAAGGGCGTCGAGGTTTCTCTGGCCTTCATGAACTTCGCGTTTGTGGCGGCCAGTATGGGTTCGGTGGTGGGCGAGAAGATTACCCGGGCTTTTGAATACAGCCTCGAGCATCGCATTCCGACGGTCGTCTTCTGCACGTCGGGCGGGGCGCGGATGCAGGAGGGAATTCTCTCGCTGATGCAGATGGCGAAGACAAGCGCGCTGGTGGGGTGCCTGAAGGATGCGAAGTTGCCTTATATCAATGTTCTGACGGACCCGACTACGGCGGGCGTTATGGCTTCCTTCGCCTCGTTGGGCGATTTGACCATCGCCGAACCCTCGGCTCTGATCGGTTTTGCGGGGCCCCGAGTGATCGAGCAGACGATCCGCCAAGTGCTTCCGAAGGGTTTTCAGCGTTCGGAGTTCGTGCAGGACCATGGATTTGTCGATATGATCGTGCCCCGCAAGAAGATGCGGGACACGCTGGGAAGCGTGTTGGCCATGCTGACCCACCGGGCGCCGGTGGAAGTGGTATCGGAACAGGGCTGAGGCCGGCAAGCCAAGCGCGACTCCCGGAAATGGGCATGCGATCTTCCTGGCGTGGGCTAGCCGGGAGGGGTGGGCTTTTTGATCCGAGATCAGCGAGGGAGGGATCCATGGCAGGAGTCGGCATTCAGGGCGTGTCCAAAGTTTATCCGGGGGGTGTGCAGGCCACCCGGAATGTGAGTATCGATATCCACGACAAGGAATTTCTCGTTCTGGTCGGGCCGTCTGGCTGTGGGAAATCAACACTGTTGCGGATGATTGCGGGCTTGGAAGAGATCACGGATGGCGAGATCTCCATCGGCGGCCGGGTGGTCAATGACGTGGCGCCGAAAGACCGCGATATCGCCATGGTTTTTCAGAACTACGCTCTGTACCCTCACATGACGGTTTACCGCAACATGGCCTTCGGGCTGAAGCTGCGCAAGTTCAAGAAGGACG
>JABMPG010000029.1 GCA_013203855.1 bacterium | reverse complement strand
TCACCAAGGGCGTCTACGACGTTCTCCTCGACTCCGCCGAGCCCCATGAAGTCATTCTCAAGACGGAATTCGAGCGGCTGGACCTGCTTCCTTCTTCTATGGACCTCGTTGGCGCCGAAATGGAACTTATCGATCTTCCCGACCGCGCCCAGCGCCTCGCTTTGGCCCTTGAGCCCCTTCTGCCCGACTATCAGTACATCCTGATCGATGCTCCGCCGTCGCTCGGCCTCCTGACGCTCAATGTCCTCGTCTTCGCCCGACAGGTCCTGGTGCCGGTCCAGAGCGAATACTTCGCATTGGAGGGACTGAGTGCCCTGACGCAGACAATTGACCGGGTCCGCCGCGCCCATAATCCGGATTTGTCCCTCCTCGGCCTGGTTGTCACCATGTTCGATGCCCGGACCAACCTTTCCCAACAGGTCGAGGAAGAAGTCCGGCGGGTTTTCGGCGAGCAGGTCTTCCAAGCCGTGATTCACCGTTCTGTCAAGCTCAGCGAGGCCAGCAGTTTCGGCAAACCCATCATTTTCTATGATTTCCGCTCCCGTGGATCTCTCAACTACATGCAGCTCTGCCAGGAGGTTGTCCATGCCTGTGAAAAAACGCGCCTTGGGACGGGGGCTTGATTCCCTTATTGGCTCCGTCCCAGCTGTCGCGACCCAACCCGAGCCGGGAAGCCGACAGGTGGTCGAGATACGGGTCGACCAGCTCCGCCCGAATCTGAACCAGCCCCGATCGCTTTTCAATGAGGAACACCTGTCGGAACTAGCCAATTCCATCCGGGAAAAAGGGGTCCTCCAGCCCCTCTTGGTCCGCAAGCGCCACGATCACTATGAGATCGTGGCGGGAGAACGCCGCCACCGGGCCTCCCTGATGGCCGGACTCGACAATGTGCCCTGCATCGTCACGGATGTGACGGATGAGGCGTCCTTTGAGATCGCCCTGATCGAGAACTTGCAGCGGGAAGACCTGAACGCGGTTGAAGAATCCCGCGCCTTTCAGTCTCTCATCCAGCAGTTCAGCCTCAGCCAGGAGGAAGCCGCGGCCCGGGTGGGCAAAAGCCGCTCGACCGTGGCCAACAGCCTGCGGCTCCTGAACCTCCCCCTCGATATTCAGGAAGACATTCTTGAGGACCGGATCTCGGCCGGGCATGCTCGGGCCATTCTGTCCGTGCAAGAGCCGCCGAAGCAGCGCAATCTTCGCAACATGATCGTCAGCAAGGGCCTTTCGGTCCGCGAGGCGGAGGCCGCCGCCCGCCGCATGACGCGGGAGAGAAAGCCGCAGCCGCCGAAACCCGCCTCCGTCGAGGCCCAGATGCGGTCTCTTCAGGAGCAGTTTTCGATGAAGATCGGCCTGCCCGTCTTCATCCGCCCCGTCAGCCACGACTCCGGCAAAGTCGAGATCCAGTACCGGTCCCTCGACGATTTCGAGATCCTCACCGACTTCTTTGGGATAGACCACACATGAGCCACTCCTGTATTCAGCGAAATCGCCCCGCAAAGTCATCAATTTCCGCCCTTTTCGCCGCCGCCGGCCTGTTGGCTCTGACCTCCTGCGCCGAAGAGGGCTCCAGCAGCCACCTTGCCGACTGGCTGGGTGTCGATGTTCTCGGAATGATCGCCTCCTCCGACGCAGTCGGAAAGATCTGCCTGGTCATCCTCCTCGTTTTCTCGATCGTCACCTGGGGCATCATCATTTATAAGTTCTTCCATCTCCAGTCAGCCGTCCGCCAGACCAATCGATTCGTGAACGAGTGCATGGCGGGCAGCGGGAATCTTGAGGACGCCTACAAGAACACGGCAGCCTATCCCGACAGCCCTTTGGCTCAGATTCTGCGCGAAGGCTATCTTGAACTGGAAATCGAGGACTGGTACAAACTAGGTTATCAACTCTCGAACGAACAGCGAGTCGATGTGGCCAAGGCCGGCGTCGAACGGGTCTTCGAGCGGACGATCTCCAACGAGATGACCCACCTCGAAAGCCAACTCATATTCCTGGCCGTTGCTTCGAATGTGTGTCCATTCATAGGCTTGTTTGGGACTGTATGGGGTATTATGTCCACATTCCAGGGCTTAGGGATTGAAGGATCGGCAACCCTGAGCGTTTTGGCGCCGGGCATCGCGACCGCTCTGATCACGACCGTGGCGGGCTTGGCGGCGGCGATTCCGGCATCTGTCATGTATAATTACTTTACAGCCAAGGTCCAGGTTCTTACCAGCCGCATGGATTCCTTCGCTCTCGAACTTTCGAACATCATTCAGAAACAATTGCTCAAACACGAAGTCTAACCGGAGAGCCCCGCCCCTGAGCGGCGGCCACAGCCATGCAACACAAGCGCCACAGACAGCCCCTCGAGATCGAGTCGTCTCTGAACGTGACGAACCTGCTCGACACAGCCTTTATCCTCCTCATCACGTTCATGCTCGTCGCGCCACAGCTCACCCACGGCCTGAAGATCAACCTGCCTGACGTGGACAGCGGCCCGGTCGTCGACGAGCCCGACAAGACGATTCAGATCCTGATCGAGAAGCGCCAGGAGGGCGAGGCCGAGGAGTGGCTCTATTTTCAGGAGCGAGGCCAAGAGGTCCGCGTCACGCTGGCGGAACTCGAAGAACGCCTTGCTCACGCCACCGCCACGCGCCCCGAGACCGCCGTGGTGATCCAGGCTGATGCCGAGAGTCGCTATGAGATTTTCGCCAAAGTGATCGATACGGTGAAACGCGCCGGGGTGGCGAATATTGGCCTGATCACCGAGCCGACCCGGGAAGAGGATTAGCCCCGGCAGATCCGATGGATACCCGCGCCAGCCAGAGTTCCTTTCTTCTGACCCTTCTTTACTCGACGGGCGGTCACGTCGCGCTGTTTCTGGTCTTGGTTATCCTGGGCCTGATCCCGCTCCAGGCCCGCAAGCGGATCACCTGGCTTCCCCGTGAACTCCAGGTCGTCACGTCTCAGATCGAGGCCGAGGAGCCCAAGGAAAATCCCAAGGGCGAAGAGCGTCTCCTTGATCCGGAAAACGCCCGACCCGAAGCGATCCCCACGCCCAAACCGACTCCGGTTCCGACACCGAAGCCGACCCCGCGCCAAGTGATTGAAGTCCCCAAGGTCACGCCTACCCCCACGCCTACGGATAAGACTGCCCAGAAGGAGCCCGCGAAGAAGGTTGTCGCCACTCCGACCCCGACGCCCCAGCCCCGGCCCAAGGCGACGCCGAAACAGGCGGCCCCCGAGCCCAAGAAGGAGACGCTTCGCCCGACGCCGCAGCCCACACCGAGACGTCCCGCGCCGGCGCCGAAGGGCAGCCCCACCGGCGCCCCTTCTCCCTCGACCTCCACTCAGGACCACATGCTTCAAACCGAGGCCGGCGTCTTCCTGCCCTATTCCTACAAACAGCAGGCACGGGATCTCTTCGAGCGCAACTTCCAATATCCTGTTCACTACAAGAACCGGGCCCGGGTGATCTGCACGCTGCGTTTCAAGGTGCGCAAGGACGGCCTGATCTACGATATCGATGTCGTCGAGACCACCGGCAACGAACAGCTCAACCGCTACGCCCGCGACGCCCTGCTCCGCACCCACAACCTTCCGCCCCTCCCCGCCGACGTGAAACGCGACTACATCACCGTCTCGGTTACGTTTTCCTTCGGGAAATAGCGGATGTCGGCCAACAGTGCGGTCCGTCTGCCCGGCGACATTTCTACGAAGTTTTTCGTTGACATCTACGAAGGCCATCGTAACAATGGGCTCATCTTCCAAAGAGAGGCCTTCCCATGGCGAGAAAAGAGTCACGGCACCCAACCGAGATGGAACTGGCCATCCTCAAGGTTCTCTGGCAACACGGACCCGCCACCGTGCGCGACGTGCATGAGTCTCTCGACCGCGAGACGGGCTATACCACCACCCTCAAGCAGCTCCAGATCATGACGGAGAAGGGCCTGGTCGTGCGCGACACCGTCCCGCATCGACACGTCTATCGCGCCAAGGCAAACGAGAGCCGAGTCACGCGGCGGCTGGTCAGCGACCTGATCGACCGTGTCTTCAACGGTTCGGCGGTCCAGGCTGCGGCTTCGCTCATCGAGACGGAAAAAAGCGGTCTCACCCCCGAGGATCTCGACCGGCTCTCCCGCCTGATCGACGAGGCGCGAAAGGAGGGGCGCTGACATGCTCACTTCCGCCGTTGGACTTCTCGCTCCACATCGTCACTCATCCGGTGTCGTTCCCACCGCGAGAAGGCCGATGGGGCGGAGAATCCGAGAGCGGCGGAGATGGCCTGCTTCGTCAGTCCCTGGTGCTTGAGGTCGCGAACTCTCTCGATGCGGCACTGATCGATGTATTGGTGAACCGTCATGCCGACGTGACGAACAAACATGCGATGAAAGTGGTATTTGCTGTATCCCGCAATATCCGCGAGGCCATCGAGACTGATCCCGCTGCCCGCTGTCTGGCGAATGTGTTCGCAGGCATCCGCGAGAACACGTTCCTGAAAGGCGGAGCCTTCGCTGGCTAGTCTGTTCTCGAGCGATGCATCCATGATCGCGGATGCCAAGAGGGCCGACGCTCCCAGGAGACGGGTTCGGCGAGACTCTCCGCTGATGTCCGCATTTCCCTCGCGCCATAGTCCCAGGAATGCCTCCGGCAGGACGTGAGCATCCGATGCCGTGAAAAGCGCCCGCCAGTCCGTGCTTAATCCGGTGCGGCCCTCGGCGCGGCGAACCAATCGTGCCACGAATGTCTGGGCCAGGATGCTGACCCAGAGGTGCTCCTCACCGTGACCCCGCCCGCGATATCCATTGTCATGGGTTTCGAACGGTCCCAGCGCCAACAGCACTCCGGGTGAAAGCGGGTAGATGACACCGTTGAGCGAATGGAATCCTTCTCCCGAAAGAGCCAACAGGATCTCCCCATGGGCGTGAGCGTGACAGTGGTCGCAGAGCCAGCGCTGGCGGTCGGGGGAGTGGACGGGCTCCACGTCGGGTTGAGCAAACGACGCGACGAGGTCCCACTGCCGAGGCGCGGACAGCAGGGATAAGTGTTCCCGGGACGGAAAGGGACACAGTGTGGCAGGAGCAGGGCGCAACTTTCGTTAATCCTCCGCAATTCTGGTCTATCGACAACTCATTCACCTGTATCTTATTCTTGCTTCGTTGGAGGGGCAAGACTATTTCTGGCGAAGAAAGGATCATTTTTATGGACGCAACATCTGTCAAGCAATTGGCCCTTCTCGGTGGGAAGGCAGCGGTTGACCTTGCGGCGCCGACATGGCCTGTCGTCGGCGATTGGGAGATGGGTCAGATGGTCGAGGTGGTGAAGGGTGGGAAATGGAGCTGGCTTGGCCCACAGGAGATGGCGTTCTGTCGGGACTACGCGGCTTTCATCGGAACCAAGCACTGCCTCTGCCTAGCCAATGGCACGGTGACCCTGCAATGTGCGCTGCAGGCAGTGGGCGTCGAACCTGGAGACGACGTCATCGTTCCTGGCATGACATGGGTGGCCACGGCTCAGGCCGCGCTCGATATCGGGGCGAACGTGGTCTTTGCGGATGTTGACCGCGAGACCATGTGCCTGGATCCGGCCTCATTCGAGTCCGCGATCACCCCGAAGACCAGGGCGGTGATTCCTGTCCATCTCTATGGATGCATGTGCGACATGGATGAGATCATGCGGATCTCCCGGGAGCACGGCATCAAGGTGGTCGAAGACACAGCCCACCAGCACGGGAGCATGTGGCGTGACCGGCGGGCAGGCGCAATCGGCGATGCAGGGAGTTATTCTTTCCAGCAGAGCAAAATCCTCACGTCGGGCGAGGGAGGAGCGATAACCTGCGACGATGACGACATCTATGAGGTGTGCTTCGCCCTGAAACAGGTGGGTTGGCGACCGGATCGCGAATCTCCGGCGGCCCCGGGCGTTGCCCCCAAACTTGTTCCGGGGAATCACTACGGCCACAATTACCGGATTACGGAAATGCAGTGCGTGTTGCTGCGAGCCGGTCTGACGAGGCTTGACGCTCAGAATCGTCACCGTGAGAAAGCGGCTGATAGGATTCGAGACGGTCTATCGGAAATGGGTGGGCCTCTTCAAGTCGCAAGACGGGATGAACGCGTGACGAGGCAGGTCTACTACGCACTCACCTTGACGTTCGATCCGAGGGAGGCAGACGGGCTGACACGGGACCAATACCGTGCCGTGCTCTGCGCCGAAGGAGTCAGCGTTTATCCCCCCTACTCGCCGGTTTACCGCAATCCTCTGTTGAATCTCTACGATCGAACCAGTCCCATTCCCTATCGTGACTCTTCCTCAATTCAGGACTACAGGAAGCTTCGCTTGCCCGCTACCGAGGCTGCGGCGGATGAAACGGCTCTGCTCCTCAGCCACTCGCACCTTCTCGGCGGCGACGACTATATTGACCAGTTGATTCGGGGTGTCAGGAAGGTTAATGATAGCCTGAGCGCGGCACGCGACTATTTCGCCCGCCAAGCCAAAAGAGAGTAATCATATGCGCTTCGGCTTCCACAAAATCGACATCACCCCTCGTCTTGGCGTCGAACTCTGCGGTTTTGGGCCATTTCTGAATCGGGGGGCCATTGCTGTTCGAGACCGGCTGTGGGCTCGAGCCATGGCCGTTGAGCACGATGGCCGGCAAGCCGTGGTTGTGAGTTGCGATCTGGCCGGCATCTGCCAGGAAACGACCGACTCTGCGCGGCTGCTTGTCCATGGAGCAACCGGCCTGCCGCCCGCGGCCATGCTGGTGTCATGCACCCACACACACAGTGGCCCAAACACCTCCGAACTGCGAATCGGCTGGGGGGAGTATGACCCGCCGTATATGGAGTTGCTGCCCCAGCGACTTGCCGCCGCGGCCATCGGCGCGATCGAGAGGCTCACCGAAGGACGTCTCCTATACGCCGAGACACCGTGCGAGGGTATCGGGCTGAATCGCGAATACGACTCGAATGCGCCACCGCTGGATGAAGTTCTACGCGAGACCTGGCGTCCCGCAAAGCCTGAACTAACCGATACAACGTGTCACGTCGTGGCCGTGGAGGGTGACGGCGGTCTTCTCGGTTTCCTCAGCTGTTTTGGCTGCCATCCCGTCTGTTGCTGTGCCGACACGCGCTTCATTCATGGGGACTTCGTTGGCGTGGCAACAAACCTGCTCGAACACGAACACCCGGGATCGGTGGGATTGTTTCTCCAAGGGGCGGAAGGCGACGTGAACTCGTGCGTGGTTCACAAACCGGCGGAGGAGGCCCTTCCGGCACTGGACGTGATCACGGCACGCTACGCCAACGCCGTTCGCCACGGCATGCAGCACGCAAAGCCCCTCGAGATGGATGCCCTTCGTTACGTCACCGCCCGCATCTGTTTTTCACGGGCCAGATGGAGCGAGGAGAATCTGAGAGATCGGCTGGCCGCCGACGAAGAGATCCTTCACACCCCCGACGCCACGGACGAGGACTACGACTTTCGCATGGCTGCTGTCCGCGCCGTCTCCTTGCGCCGGATTCTCCGCCAAATCGAGAACGGGGAAGCGCTCAACCGGCCTGTTGAGGTGCAGGCAATCCGGATTGGACCGCTTGCATTCCTGGCCTCGCCCTTCGAGACCTTTCAGGCCATCAAGAATGAAGTTCGGAAGAGAGCTCGCTCGCGAATACCCCTTGTTTTGAGCCTCTGCAACGATTACCGTGGCTACGCGCCCGATCGTGTCGCCTTTGACCGCAGTGACTACGTCGCCGATCTGGTGCCCCTCATCTGTGGTCATCTCCCCTTCGACCGGCTCCACGAGGAATTGCCCGCTCAGTTGTTGGCAATCGAGGCCCAACTGTACTGACCACCGGAGATGTGTCACACGCAATGGGCCGAAGACGACTTCGAGTGCTGAGCCGGGTAAAGACCTGAAATCGGGGGACATCACCAATACTGTTCGGCATGGTTCCTGCTTCTGGGTTCGGGCGGCGCTTCGGTATGGTGGTAGCAGAAAGCAAATGGGTCACTAACACAATCCTAACTAGACTTCGCGCCTAGGCTGCGGCCATCATGGCCGCGTGAACGAGAAGTCGCCACGCTCCCGGGGCCGCAAACCAAAACGGCGCATAACCGCGGACGAAGTGCAGGGCTGCGGCTTTCTTGGCCGGATCATGAAACTGCTCGCGCCGTTGCATGACCACTGTCCGGATCCCAAGCGCAAACTACACTATGACGAGTTCTGCGCTTGGCTGCTCATCTATTCTTTCACGCCCATTCTCGACAGCATGCGCGGGCTCCAGCAAGTTAGCGATATCGAATCGCTCCGGCAGCGGCTGAAATTGCCCCGGTTCAGCCTGGGCAGTTTTTCCGAGGCGGCCGGCCTCTTCGACCCGGCGCTGCTGGCGGCGATCATCGAGGAGGTCGGCGAGTGTCTGGACGACATCGAGCCGGACCGGCGCCTGCGGGATCTGGACAAGCGCCCGGTGGCCGCGGACGGCACGCTGCTGAACGCGCTGCCGAAGATGGTGTGGGCCCTATGGCGCGACGACGAGAACCGCGCCGCCAAACACCCCTCTTCTCCATTTTCCCCCGCTTGTTTCACGAGAACCACGAAACCCCAATCTCCTCTTGACCCCGATGCGAGACTGTGTCAAGAAGTGTGCCGAACAGTATTGGTACGCGACCCGTTCCAGATCGTTTTTCGTCAGATAGCCCCGTGAGTTAATTGTGGGCTTCAGGTCCATCAGTTTGGTCTCGAGAGGCGGATAGGTGTATCGCCGGGCGATACCGGGGATTTCCTTCGGGTCGAATTTCAGCCGGGGTTCCATGAATTTGCCTTTTGCTGTGTCGCGTGTGACTGCGAAATGGGAATACTTCCTCCCTATCCTGATAGCATTGAGAGGGCCGTCGGCGAAATGAATTTCTAGTGTAACCGCGAGTGCATACCCAGAGACGCCAGTCCATATCCGCTCCGATGTCACCAGACACCTTCTCGGTTTTTGGATTGACGCCGGTTGTAGAACTTGCTATATTTCGCCACATAACGAAATGGAGGAGTGCCGTGCGCGATTTTTTGCTCATTACTAGATCTCTGGCCGATCCGAACCGGTTGCGGATTCTGTGCGCGTTGGGCTGTGAAGAGATTTGCGTTTGTCAGATCGTGGAGATGCTGGGGCTGGCTCCGTCGACGGTTTCGAAGCATCTGTCGATTTTGTATCAGGCGCGGCTGGTGGAGCTGCGCAAGGATGGGCGGTGGATTTACTATCGCCTGCCTCGGGGCCGCGAGACGGCGGGTGCGGCGCGGCGGGCCTTGGCGTGGGTGCGGCGTGAGTTGAAGAGCGATCCGCAGGTCGAGAAGGATGCGGCGCGGATGGCGAAGATTCTGGCGGCGGGAACCGATGCGATATGTCAGAAGCAGAACGGGAGGCGTTGAGATCGGAGGCTCGTGTGACGCCCTTAGGGGGCTGGGGTATGGTGGACGGCAAACCCAGGGCTTCGCTCTGGGCTGAAATGTGTCGCCCCTTCGGGGCTGAACCGGATGGCGGCCGACAGGAGTGGAGAAGGGCCAGGGTGGAGGCAATATGTCAGAGGCAGAACGGAAGATGAAGGTCCTTTTCCTATGTACGGGGAACTCGTGCCGGAGCCAGATGGCGGAGGGGTGGGCGCGGCATCTGAAGGGGGACGAGATCGAGGCGTTTTCGGCCGGGATCGAGACCCATGGTCTGAATCTGAATGCCGTGCGGGTGATGGCGGAGGCGGGTGTGGATATCTCGGGTCATCAATCGAAGCATGTGAACGATCTGGGCGGCGTGGCGTTCGACGTGGTCGTGACGGTCTGCGACAACGCCTTCGAGAGTTGCCCGATTTTCGCCGGAAAGACGCGCGTGGTGCATGTGGGATTCGACGATCCGCCGAGGCTGGCCCGAGAGGCCAAGACCGAAGACGAGGCGCTTGAGGCCTATCGCCGGGTCCGCGACGAAATCCGGGCGTTCGTCGAGTCTCTGCCCGGCGGTCTGGATATCCAAGAAACGAGAGGAAGCCGATCATGAGTGGCGAACGTGAAGATAAGGTGCGCGAGGAGGTTCGGTCGCGTTACGAGCAGATCGCCGGATCGGGCAGGGGCTGTTGCGTTGGTGAGATCTGCTGCTCTTCTGCCGGGCCCGATCCCTTGGCTTCGCTGCGCCTGGGGTACGGGCTGGAGGATCTCCGGGCGGCGCCGGTCGGGTCGGACATGGGTCTGGGCTGTGGCAATCCGCAGGCGATCGCGAATCTGAAGCAGGGCGAAGTGGTGCTCGACCTGGGCAGCGG
>JABMPG010000276.1 GCA_013203855.1 bacterium | reverse complement strand
CTCGAAGTATGTCCTCCAGGAGAATATGACGTTTCAGGTGGATACGTTCTTCTACGACAAGGATTTCGGTCTGCGTTGGGAAAACGGTGCGCGGGTGACGAAAACAGGCGTTGAAAAGATTTCCAAGAAGTATATGAAACTGGTGGAGTTGTAGGAACTGTTTCCAGAGGGGAGTGGGCGATGACGGGAAAACTTCTCGGCAGCCGCACGTGGTTCTTTCCGGATGGGGATATTCCGCAGGCGGGAGATGGGGAACAGAAGGGTCATGAGTCGCTGATCATTCTAAACCCGAATCCTGATGATGCGGATGTGACAATCACGGTTTATTATTCGGACGATCCGCCCCATGTCCTGCCGCCCCAGAGCGTGCCGGGCGAACGGGTGCGTTGCATTCGGACGAACGAGCCGATTGAGGGCTACCAGATTCCGTTCGGTCAGTATGCGTTGAAGTTGGAAAGCACGATTCCGATCGTGGCGCAGATCGGGCGGATGGACGTGTCCCAGGCGAATCTGGCTTACTATACGGTGATGGGGTTTGGCGGTTGACATCTCAGTGGTTCGGGGAGAGGGTGGATCATGCGCTACGCGCTTATGCTTCCTTACCAGATCCGTCTCGCAATCGACGAGAACAGGCCGGTCGTGTTGCCGCTCGGGGTGCTCGAGTATCACAGCGAGCATCTGGGCGTGGGGATGGACACGCTGGTGGTGGAGCGGTGCCTGGATATTATTGAGGCAGAGAATGATGTCGTGGTTCTGCCGACGTTTTACTATGGCGCGGCGAGCTATGCCGTGGGGCCGCCGGAGCGGAACGGCTCGGTGCAGGTGGGGGTCGGGAGTCTGATTCCTTTTGCGCGGGATCTGTTTCGCAGTCTTTTGCGCATCGGGTTTCGGAACATTCATTTTTTCATCCACCACCAGTCGGAGAATTTCGGCGTGGGGATGCCGACGGACCTGGCTTTCAAGACGGCGGCGCGGGAGACGGTTTTCGAGTTTCTGGAGACGACCCGGGGCGAAGGCTGGTGGGGAAACGAAAAGATGGCGGACTATTATGCCCAGCAGAAGGAGGGCGACGATCCTTTCAGTTGGATACAGGGTCACCCCCTTCTGGATCAAGACGGTATCGACCGGTTCGCCTTCGATCATGCCGGGCTGGGGGAGACGTCTCTCATGCTGGCCCTCTGTCCTGAGGCGGTAGATCTCGAGAAGCGCAGCAAGGACCGTTGGTATGCTCAGTCGGCTTTTGAGGCTTCGCGGGAATTCGGGGAAAAGGGCCGCGATCTTATTCTGGACCACATCCGGCGCTGTCTGCGCCTGAAACGTTCCGAGGAGTGACACATCATGGAATCCGTGCGTATCTGGCGATCGCCGTACATTCATTTCTATGAGGACGAGGTAGTCGAGGCGGCGGAGGTGTACACCGACGTTTTTCTGCGGGGCGTGGCGGAAGCGGGTTTCAACGCGATCTGGATTCGCGGGCTCCTGCGGGAAATTGTGCCGTCGAGTTATTTCGAGGAGTTCGGGCGGAACAGCGCGACGATGATCGAGTCTTTGCGGACGGTGATCCGTCGTGGACAGAAGGCGGGCGTGAAGGTTTTCATCTATATGCAGCCGCCCATGGGCTTTCCCGAGAAGGACCCGTTCTGGAAAAAGCACCCGGACCTGAAGGGCGCGACCTACGAGATGTTCGGCAAACGAGACAGCGCCTTGTGCACTTCGGTGCCCGAAGTGCCGAAGTTCCTGCGCGAGTCGGCCTGCACCCTTTCGAAACGCTTGCCCGGGCTGGGCGGGCTGATTCTCATCACGGCCTCAGAGCACGTGGCCCACTGCTACAGCCGCTGCCGGTGTCGGCCGGAGACCGTCCTTGTCGAGAATGGAGTTCGGATCCATCCGGTGGGATGCCCGCGATGCGCCCGTCGGGAACCCCGCGAAGTCGTGGGGGAGATCGTGGGTAATATTCGTGACGGCTTGGCCGCGGCTGGAAATGGGGCGGAGCTGTGGGCGTGGAACTGGTCGTGGACGACTTACGAGGACGACCCCCAGGAGCAGGT
>JABMPG010000275.1 GCA_013203855.1 bacterium | reverse complement strand
GCATATCACCTGGCACGACCTGGCGGAGGTGAAGTCGCTGGCGGTGGTGGAAGCGCACCAGGGGCGGGGGCTCGCCCGGGCGCTTGTGAACGCGTGCCTGGACGAGGCGCGGCGTCTGGAACTGGCCCAGGTGTTTGCCCTGACGGCGGTTGTCGAGCTGTTTCTGAAGTTGGGATTCGCCGAGGTAGAGAAAAGCCAGCTACCTCATAAGATCTGGGGCGAGTGTGTGCGATGTCCGAAGTTTCCGGATTGCGACGAAGTGGCGGTACTTTTCCACACGGGCGTGCTGCCGACTGTTCCAAAACCGGCCGGGCAGATCGCATGATGTTTCCGAAGCGGAGCGCCGTATCAAGACCCGATCCCCGCTCTTTCCTTCGAGAATCTTGAGCCTATGATGTTTGCCTCTTTCTTCTCCCGCTGTTCACCAGCCCGATCTTTCGGAGTTGGGATCTTCCTGGTCTTCGCTCTTGCGACGTTCCAGTCCGCGTGGTGCGCCCAGTCTTTCGAGACGGCCGATATCGATAGTCCGGTGGACGCGGGGGCTCCGTTTGTCCTGAAGATTTCGCAGAACCAGAAGGTTCGCCCGAATGCCCGCGAGGTGAATGGCATGTCCCCTTCCGATGCGCCGATTTGGCAGCTCTTGCAGAAGAATTCCGCCGAGGTCCCGGGCTTTCTGATCGGGAGTTGGCGGATGATGGAGTCGGGGGCCCTGGCGGCAGCCGATTTCCAGCCGGTGAGCCCTCCGTCCCTGGGGGCGGCGCTGGGTCTGGCTACGGTGCGGAAACCGGATACGGCGGGGTGGTTTCTGAGCGTGGGGCGACGGGTGCATCTGCGGACCACGAACCCGCAGGTGGACAACGAGACTTTCTCTTACGAGTCGCTGGCGAAGATGGGCTGGGCGGTGGGCGTGCCGGCCGATGCGCTGCCCTCGGCGCGGATTCTGTGGGACAGCGGCCGGGATTCGTCGCTCGACCTGGAGGAGTTTCTGGCGCGGGCCGCCGGGGAAGCTGCCCCGACGGGCGCGTGGCTGGTGGCTGGGATCGTCGATTTCGAGGTGGTGAACGGACAGGCGCTGAAGCGTTCTCCGGCGGATGGCACGGCGATGACCTCCACGTACGATCCGAGCGATCCGGACCGGTTTTTCTTCTCTCCGGTTCAGGAGACGGGGCTGCGGACCCTGATGGTGGCGCTGGTGGTCGAAGGGAATCCGACGGGAGAAGTCCCGCGATGTCTGGTGCGTGATTTCTTTCCGCCCTTTAAGGCGCGAACCGAGGCGGGGCATCTCCTCCGCGCGCATTACGCCGAACTGTCGCAGCCCCTTCCGCCGATCGATCCGAGCCTGCCGGTTCAGGCGATGTGGGAGGTCCAGAATTGGGAGGATATGCCACGGGTCGTGACGGTGCGAGAGGCCCTCGGCGGCAGCCGCGTCCGGGCCGCCCATGTGGCGGTTTATGCGATCGGCTCTCTGCCTGCGTTTTCACTCTATGAGATTCCGGAACTGGTGGACCTGAAGGAGATCGATCCGACGCTTCAATCCGAACAGAGGTGGGCGACTGGCAATACCTTCGTTACCGAACCGATCTATGAGAAGCCTCGCCTGCTTTTGCGGAAGGAAGTGGCGGAGCGAATTGCCCGGATCAACGCCGGTCTGAAAGGCCAGGGACTCCAACTCAAGATCTATGACGCCTATCGGCCCCTTTCGGTAACGCAGCGGCTGTTTGAGATGATTCCGGATCACCGCTACCTGGCCGCGCCGAATGTCGGGTCGCGCCACAACCGGGCAGCGGCGGTGGACGTGACGTTGACCGACGGGCAGGGGCGGGATCTGGATATGCCCTCGGACTATCTGGTTTTCGACCGTTCGGCGCACCGCGATTCGCCTTCCATGACGCCGGTCCAGCGGCGGAACGTGGCGATTCTGACGGAGGCGATGGCGGCGGAGGGCTTTGGCACGATCAACGAAGAGTGGTGGCATTACGACGCGCCGGGTTGGGTCTCCTATCCGGTTCTCGATATTCCGCTGTGGCCCGAGGAGAATTCGGGCGTGCATCGTCCCCGGATGACCGACGGAGATCTTCTCAAACTGCCGAGCCTGGCGCTTCCGCCCCGGAATGAGACGCGGTCGCGGCTGCGGGATCGGCTGGAGCGGGACCGCCAGCCCGAGGTGCAAGAGCCTGATCCGACCCCTCGTCCGAGGCGGCAGCTGCGCGACCGTTTTTTTGGCGAACCCGTGGATGGCGACGCGGAGAAACCGGCGTTCGAGCCGCAGTCGCGGGTTTCGGCAGTCGCGGGTCTGGCGGTGTCGGGCGTTGTGGAGTTCCCGGTCGTACAGAGAGAAGACGCGCCTCCGGTCTGGCTTGAAGAGAGCCTTGACTTCCTTCCCCGGGGCGTGAGCGTTCGATTGTGGCAGTCCAGGTTGTATCTGTTTCTGCTGTGTCTGGCCGGTTTTTTTGCCTTCATGTTCTGGAAGAGCAGGTAGTCCACTTGAGCCGTGCTGAACGAAAGCGATATGTCCCGACCGGATGGCGTCCCAGTTAACCTTATCCATGAACGAAGCCAGGCGCACTGTCTGCTGATCCTGTCGCTCTTGTACGCGGCGGCGGTTTTCCTGTGGTTCGAGCCGTGGCGGGGAGAGGACTTGCTGCCGGTGGCGCACTATGGCCAGGTGGCGGCTGCGGTCCTGGACGATAATCTTGATGTGATGACGACTTTTCTGGAGGCGCCGGTTTCGCTGGAGACATCGGGCCGTGCCGCCGAGAGTCTGACGCGGGAGGGATACGTTTCGGTGCGAGCCGGAACGGGTCCGGGGCTCCTTCTGAGTCCTTTCTGGCTGGCGGGTCACTTGATCGCTGTCTGGGTGGACGGTCCCGAGGCGGATCGATTTTCGCCGTTTTATTTATGGGCGTGGACCTTAGGGGCGCTTTTCTACGGGTATCTCGGTTTTCTCCTTCTATGGCGGATCTCGTGCAGGCTCACGACGGACGGGCTGGCGATGGTGGCTGCGTTGGCGGTTTTTTTCGGGTCGTCGGCCTGGATGGCGGCCCTCAAAGGGGCGGAGTATCCCGTTCTGATCCAGATGTTCACGGTTGCTTTTTTTCTGTATACCGCGCTGGGTTGGGCGCGGGATCCAGGCTTGCGCGCGGCGGTTTATACGGCCGTGGCGGCGGGGCTGATGGTTCTGACGTGGTGGACGAGCGTCACGCTCTTGCTCGTGCCTATTGTGAGTGGTCTGGGAATGCTCGTGGGGCAGAGGGTGCGACGCGCGGGCGAGGCGATTCCTCAACCACGGGACGAGCCGGTTCGGATTCCCGTCGAAACGGAATATATCGTCGCGGAGGCGGAGGAACTGCTCGACGACGGGGTCGGGATCGTCGAGCAGACCGAGACGGTGGAGGAGTGGCGGCGGATTGGGATTCTGAAGCTGCTTTTGTGTGGCCTGATTGGCCTGGTGGTTTTTGTCATCATGCTGACGCCTCAGATTCTGGTCTGGTGGAAGACGACCGAGCAGTGGTTTGTCCCGCCCGAGTTTTCGGGACGGGGTCTTCCCGGGAGAGATCTGCTGTTGGGCCTGTGGGACAACTGGAGAGACTATTTTGCTGGGGATGAGGCCGGGCTTTTCTACCGGTTTCCGATCCTGATCCTGGCTGCGTTGGGCCTGCTCGTGGCGGCGCTGAGGCGGACGGCGTTCGGGGTCGGTCTGTTTCTGGCCTTCCTTCTTTTCACGTTGGCCGATTCGATGCCGTGGCGTTGGCAGGCGGGGAGCGGAAATGCTTCGGCGAGTCTGGCGGCGGTGTTTGTGATCGGCATGGCGGTGTTCTGCGGCGAGATGCGGTCTCGGGGAACCCGGTTTCTGATGGGCGCGGGGCTGCTGACCATGGCGCTGTGGAATGTGGGCATTCTGATCCTGTCGAACCGGACCGGGCAGATCGTTTCTCCCTGGCCGGGTGCGGCCGGGAGGTCGGCCGATCTGCTTCCATCCATGCTGGCCCATCCTCTAGCATGGTTCGCCGATTCGCTTCTGGTGCGGTACATGACGCAAGGGCCGGCGCCACTGGGCGGGCTGGTTTTCCTGCTGGCGACAGTGCTGGCCATTCCGCCGGTCACGTGGCTGCTGCTGCGGTACGGACTGCCCGTCGCGCGGCGGTGGCATATTCTGAAACTCCTGGCCTTGTGCCTGGTGGGTTGGGTGCTGATCGCCTCGGCGTGGATCTGGCAGACGCGACTTTCGTCTGGCCCGCGCACGGGCAACATGTCGCTGAGCCGCACGATCGAGGGGCTTCTGGTGAGCGGGACGCCGGCGGAGTCGGAGTTGGTGGCCGTGAAGTTGCGGCAGATCCATGAGGTGTATCCGGGTAATCTCGCGGCGGCCCTGCGCTTGGCGAATCTCGAGCGGTGGCTGGGGCATTCCGATGCGGCGCGAGGTCTGTATGCCGATCTGGCCGGGCAGAAATACTACGCGGGATACGTCGGGCTTTCTGAGACGGCCTGGGAGCCGGAAGAGGAACTTGCGGCGCTGGAGGAATTGAGTCGGCGTTCGGTTGGGGACGTTCCCCTCGCTCTCCGGTTTGTCGAGGCTTACCTCAGACTTGGGGAAAGGGAACGGGCTCGAGACTGGCTGGATCGGGTTTTCCCTCCTCAGGCGGACTATTGGCT
>JABMPG010000274.1 GCA_013203855.1 bacterium | reverse complement strand
TGATCCCTCCGTAGAGAATGCCGATGCCCTCGCAATGCTGGTCGTAGCGGCACGAAAACGAGGTATTACGGTCAACGCCCTCAGGGGTAGCGGAAACATGTTCTTCGAACGCAACCACGAGAAGACCCTCCGCGAGCTGCGGGCGATTGTGGCATTCGACAAACGACTTCCCTCCAAGACTCGTTTATCGGGCGTGAAGTATGATGTCGAGCCCTACGGCACGGAAGAATGGAAAGCCGGGGGAGAGAATCGAACAAAGGTCATGCTGGACTACCTCTCGTTCTTGCAGAAGGCGAAAGCATTGTTGGAAGAGGAAGCGCCACATCTGGAACTGTGCGTGGATGTTCCGTTTTGGTGGGATAATAAGGAGTTTGAAGTGAGTTTCGGCGGCCACAAGAAGCTCTTTATCCAGCATGTCCAGGATCAGACCGATTATATCGGCATCATGTCCTACCGACCGAACTCGGAAGCGGTTCTCGAGTGCGTTCGGCATGAGCTCGCCTATGCCGAAGAAATGGGCAAGACCATCTGTCCGGGGCTTGAAACGGGAGATGTAAAGGGCAAAGAAAGCTGGATATCCTTCTGGAAAAAACCCCAATCCGCTTTTCGACAGACCGTGAGTGAGCTTCAGCAGAAACTCTCCGGGAACAAGTCTGTCAGATGCATTATGCTCCATCATTACAGCAGCCTTGTTACCTATCTGGGTGATACTCCCAACATTGGGGATGCAGGCGACGGCAAATAGCCGCACCTACATCCCCAATGTTGTATTTCAGCATGACGGAATGGGGGAACGAAGTCCTTTCAGAGGCAGTAGTCAAAGCAATGGGCACGTTGACATATTCACAAAAATAGGAACCGACATGACCATCACATCCGACTGGCACATCCATTCTCGAAATTCCTGCGACGGCGCCTGCATGGAAATCGCCGAACTCGTCCGCCGGGCCGCCGCAGAGGGCATCACCGATTTCGGTCTGACCGACCACATCCACACCCCCTTCAACCTGCCCGACCTGGACAACTCCCGCGCTGAGTATCTCTCCGTCGATCCAGACCTCCGCTTCCATTTCGGCGTCGAAGTCAGCAGCGTCTCCCAGTGGGAGATCGACGAAGTCGCCACTGGACAACACGAAAATCCAGTCTACGGTCTGCGCCAAGGGGGCCCCGCCAACGGTTCCCTGGCAATCGGCATCGACGCCGAGGATATTGAGAAATACGCCATCGAATTCGTCGTCGGGGGCACCCACTGGCCCATGTACGTCCCCTTCGAGCGGGAGGCGATCATCCGCGACTACCACCGCCAGAATCTCTTCCTCGCCACCCACCCCCTCGTCGATATCGTTGCCCACCCCTGGTGGTGGATGGGTCACTGGAAGGAAGAAAACGGCGACTATCCCGCCGAGCCCTGGTTCGATGACTTCGGCCACATCCCTCGCTCCATGCACGATGAATTTGCCGCTGCCGCCGTTGAAAACGATACCGTCGTCGAGATCAACATCTCCGCCATCCTCCTCAACCCACACTATCCAGCTACCTTCAAAGAGCAGTATCTCGAATATCTGGCAGAGCTGAAGGGACGGGGCGTCTCTCTCTCCATAGGCTCCGACTGCCACTCCGCCCATTACGAGATCGATTTCGCAACGGCCGCTGCCATGCTCGCCAAAGTCGATATACGCGACGAAGAGTTGTGGCGTCTTCCTCCGCGAAAAAGCGCACCACAGTGAGAAAATGCCCAACCAGTCGATGACCGGAAAACAGCGCGTCCTCGCCGCCCTGGAATATCGCCAGCCCGATCGAATACCTCGATTCTGGGACTATTTCTGGCCCGAGTTCTGCGTCGAATGGACCAGACGCTTTCCCGGCATCGACCCCATGCAGCACTTCGGCAACGACCTGCAGGTAATGGCCGCAGATGAAACACCCTGGCCAACCCGTGCTGGCCTCATCAGCGAAACCGGCGAGGAGCGCATCTCCCGCAATGGCTGGGGACAGATACAGCGCACCAAAAACGGCACGTATTACGGTGAGCTGATCGAAGTGGGCGTCCCGGAGCGAATCGATCCCGACACTATCACCTTCGACGACCCTCTGAGGGACAGCCGCTACGTGGGCATGCCAGATGACGACCTGCGGCAGCAGTGGTTCCTCTTCTGCAAGACCGGCGGCCCCTATATGCGCTCCGCCTTTCTTCGCGGCGAAGAGCAATTCTGGATCGACATTGCGGAAGATCCGGCCTGGGTGCGAGCATTCGTGGATCGCGTCACCGACCACCTGATCGCCGTTGGTGTAGAATCGATCCATCGCTGGGGCATGCAGGATACCGGCATCCAGATCAACGACGACGTAGCCGCCAACTGGGGTCCATTTGTCGGGCCACAGACCTACGAGCGGATATTCCTCCCATCGCTGCGACGCATGGTTCGGGCGTACAGGGATGCCGGTGCCCGTTTCATCATGCACCACGCAGATGGAAACGTCCTATCACTGCTGGACATGTGGATCGACGCAGGCATCGACGCCATCAATCCAATAGAATACCGTTCGGGCATGGACGCGGTCGAGATACGCAAGCAGTACGGCAACAAACTGATATTGATCGGCGGACTCGACAACTGCGCCATCCTGCCCCGAGGCGACCGTCCCCAAGTGCGAGACCACGTGCTCCACCTGCTCGAAGCTGGCCGCACCGGCGGCTACGTGTTCGGCCCCCATTCCATCGGCCCCGATATCTCAGTCGATACGATGCTCTACGTGCTCGAATTGCTCGAAGGATACGGCAGCTAACCAATTTCTGCCGAATTCGTGATATCGACGGCAACTCGATACCATCCCTATCGGACTCAGATACACACAGGGCGGCCCGTCGCATTCTTCCCAAAACCTGCGACAGGCCGCCCTGTCAAACCTCGCTATCTCCCAAAAACTACCGCTCCAGTCGCACCAGCACTGAGCTGATCCCCCTGGGCGGCACCTTTACGGTAAAACAATTTTCCTCGACCGACACGCTCGATTCCCCCAGCGGCCGCTCCATCAAATCGACCTCCACAGCATCCGCAATCTTCCCCGCCACCACTTCATCCAGCGACAGACGCGCCGTGCCTTTCTTCCCATCCACCTCGTAGAAACGGAAGATCAGGCCATCCTCCCCCTCCGCCTTCTTCACCGCATCCAGCACGATCCCTTCCCCCTCCACCTGCGCCAGCCCTCCGCTCGCCCCCCACTCCCCATCGTGGGCGTCGGTACTGACTACCTTCAGTTCGTGGTTGAAGGTGCGTCCCCGATCGATCGCTTCGACATCCCCGATCTCCCCTTCAAAGGGACACAGTCCCAGATGGATCTCATGCTCGCCGATCTCCGGCAGCGGATCCGGATTCACGCTGCTGCGAATCAGGGTCAGACAGAGTCGATTCCCCTCCATCGCGTACCCGTGTTTCGAATCGTTGAGCAGTAAAACCCCCGCCTGTTTCCGTCCCTGCTTCCCGGTTACCCCAGCCCAGCGCAGCGCCGGCACCTCCTCTCCAAACTCCAAATCCCGTACGATGCTGCCAAACGGAATCTC
>JABMPG010000273.1 GCA_013203855.1 bacterium | reverse complement strand
GTTGAAGATGGCGCCGGCTGAAAAGAAGCCGGGCGAGAAACCTGGGCCTCCAACCATGGGGCCGCCGTCCGGGGGGAGTTCGCCGGGCGTGCCTTCGGGAGGGCGTCCGCCGGATATGGCGCGCCGGGAAGGGCCTTCCGGGCGGGGGAGAATGCCGGCGGGTCTGCCACCGGAGGTTCTCAAGGAGATCGAGGCGCGGCGGGCGGCGCGGGGTGGTGGGAGTTCGGAAGGGCGCCTGAGATAGTGGAAGGCCGAAACGATAGACGATCTGGAGATTGATACCGGAGGGAAAGGAGACGGGATAGTGAGATTCGATTGTAAGACAGCGGAGGGATTTGGGGATCTGAAACGGCTGGGACGAATCCTGAGATTCACTATTCTAGTCTGGGTGGTCTTTGCCCTGGCAGCTTACGCGCTTGGTATGGGGCGACGTTCCGCCGAGTCGGAGAAGGGGGCGGAGAAATCGCTCCAGAGCGAGGAGACGGTGTTGGACACGGAGAAGAAAGAGTCGGAGGCTCAAGGGGGGGATGGGGCGGAAGCAAAGGTAGACGAGGTGGCGAGCTCTGACGGAGCGACTACGGGATCGTTAAAGGCGGAGGACAAGGCCACGTCGTCGATGGCTGCCGGCGTTCCGGGCTCGGAGGACAAGGCGACGACGGTTACGGCCGAAGTAGACGACGGGAAGATTTTCCTGAGTATCAAGGATGGCAAGATCGAGAACATTGTTCGATTCATCAGCCAGACGACGGGCAAGCCGGTTCTGAAGAAGAAGGATGTCAACGTTCAGGTCACGGTGATGGCACCGGAGAAGATACTTCCTCAGGAGGCACTGGAACTTCTGTATGACGCTCTTCGACTGGAGGGTTTCGCGGTTCTTGAATCGGACGAGATGATTCGGATCGTTCCGGTAGCGGATGTGAAGCAGCAGGACGTGATGACGATCACGGGCTCGATGCCGGCGGAGTTGCGCGAGCAGAAGGGGCGTCTGATCCGGCGGGTGGTTCCTCTGAAGACGGTGAAAGCGTCCGAGGTGAAGGCGCAGATCGAGCCGCTTCTGGGCTCCTATGCGTCGATCACGGCCGATGACCACGCGAACAAGTTGATCATCACCGATACGGTGCGGAACATCGAGCGCTACGAGCAGATTCTGGACGAGTTGGACACGATCGGGTTCGACAATCTCGAGATCCGGATCATTCAGTTGACGTATGCGGAATCGCCTGTGGTGGCGGATATTCTGTACGGTTTTCTGAAAGGGCAATCGGGGGCGCGAGGGGGGGGAAGCGCGCGTTCGTCGCGGTCCGGGCCACCCAGCAGTCCGGCGCCGCCAAGTGGCGGTGGCGACACGGATACGGTGGTGGTTCCGATCCTTCGCACCAATTCGATTCTGGTGGCCGCGGCGAAGGAGAGGCTCGACGTGCTGGTGGACTTGGTCGGGCAGTTGGACCGTCCAAAGCCGAAAGAGGTTGAAGTTCGGGTTCTGAGGATCGAATACGCCGACGTGGCGGAGATCGAGCGGGCGATTGGGCGTCTCTTCGATAACCAGTCTCAGAAACCTGAAAAGGACCAGGTCCGCGTGATTTCGACCGGGCGGGACAAGTCTCTGATCATTGCATCGTCGCTGGAGAATTTCGATCTCATCGTTGAACTGGTTTCGCAACTGGACACGGAGGACGCGCAGAAGCGAGAGACGAAGAAGTTTGAGTTGAAATATCTTGACGCGTCCGATACGGCCGAGGAATTGCGGGAGCTTTACACCAGCATTGAGCAACAGGATGATTACTCAAGTTTCTTCTATTACAATCCCCGCCGTCGCGATCAGAATCAGGGCAAGGAGGTGAATTTCGTTCCGATCACGCGGACGAATTCGATTCTAGCGATCGCGCCACCGTCGGAGTTCGAACTGATCGAGTCCCTGATCGAGGAGATCGATCAGCCTCTGGATAAGGAGGAGGTTCTGCCCCGAATCTATCGGATCCGCAACGCGGATGCCCAGGACGTGGAGGAGGTTCTGAACTCGATCTTCGGGAATCAGACGGAGCGCGTGTATGTTCCTTACTGGTCGCGGAATACTTCGGAGGAGACGATCGTGGGCCGGCTGGCGGGGAAGGTGATGTTTTCGTCGGATTCGAATACGAATTCGATCATCGCGATTTCGAACAACAAGTCGAACTATGAGATTGTGGACGATCTGATCAAGCAATTGGACTATGCGGTGCCGGAGTTGGCGAACACGATCATCTATCCGCTTCAGCACGCGGATGCGATGGATCTGGCTCGGGAGTTGAACTCGCTTTTCGGGCGGCCGGTCCGGCCTCAGCAGCAGCAGCAGCGCCAGCAGGGCCAGAATGGAGAGACGCAGCAGACAGAAGAGTCCGTGGACTGGGGGGGATGGTGGGGGGGCGACCGCCCACGCGAAGGGGAGCGTCCCATCAGTAATCTGATCGAGCAGATTCGCTTCGTGCCGGATGACCGGACGAACTCGCTTCTGATCACGACCGCGTCCCATAACTATGAGATCGTTCGGGGGCTGATCGAGCAACTGGATCGGGAGGAGCCGCAGGTTCTGGTGAAGGTGCGGATTGTGGAGGTTCGCGAGGAGGATACGAAGAAGATCGGTCTTCGGTGGACGCCGGATTCGTCTTTGTTCACGCAAACCGATCTGGATAACGCTGTGCGTGTGATGCAGGGGCTGGACCTTCTGGACACGTTCGGAGGCGCGGGTGGAGACAGCGCGACGGCGGGGACGGGGAACATCCTGGGGCGGAGTTATACGAAGACCTTGAGCGCGGGCAATACCATCATCGGCACGAACGTGAACATGGACCTTCTGATGCAGTTGCTGATCCGCAATCTCAACTCGCAGATCCGGATCAACCCGACACTGTACATGAGCAACAATCAGGAAGGCACGATCTTTGTGGGCGACAATGTTCCGCGTGCCACCGGCTCGAGCGTGACGCCCCAGGGCGGCACGACCACGGCTTTCGAGAACGAGGACGTGGGTGTTCGGATGCGGATCACACCGAATATCAATCAGATGGACGGCGTGGTTATGACGGTTTTCGTGGAGACGTCACAGTTGACGGGCGAACAGCGTTTCGGGTCCGATATTCTCCAGAAACGGACCTATGAGACCGAGGTGGCGGTGCTGAGCGGGGAGACGATGGTTCTGGGTGGGATTCGTTTGAACAACACGCAGAAGATCGTTCGGAAGTTCCCGCTGTTGGGGGATATTCCGCTGATAGGTCTTCTGTTCCGGAACTATGACACGATCGACGCTACGAACCGGGTCTATGTGTTCCTGACGCCCGTTGTGGTGTCGGGCGGGGCCGAGGGAGCGCGGGTGACGGAGATCTATCGGGACTCTCTGGGAGAGGCCTACGAGGACGAGGAGTAGTCGATGGGTCGGCAGGGGATCGAGAAGGGGTGGTGAAAGAAGGATGGGTCGCCGGAGGGACGTTGCGTCTGGCGACCCATCATGTCGAAGAATAGGGTCTGAAAACCGATCAGGTGTATCCCATCGGTCATGGGTGTGGGTCTCTTTCAGCTAGAAGCGTAGAATGGCCGCCATGGCTCCGTGGCCGGGCACATTTTCGGCGGGGAGATTGTAGGCTGTGCCGGCGTTACGAAGGGTGTGGGCTACGGCGAGGTCGAGCAGGTCATCGTCGCCGGGCTGCCTCGTCGGGTGGAACTTGACGTGGCGGGATTCCGGATCAAAGGTTCCCCAGATTTCGGTTCCGGCGGGCACGAAGAGCGATTCGATCTGCTGGAAAGTGGCGGCGGCCACAACGTCTTCGAGATGGCTGGCGGCGCGCTTGTCTCCTCTTCCGGACAGGACCTGATAGCGGTCCAGCGCTTCCTGCCTCTTCTTTTCAAAAAGGGGCTGAACGAGATCCCAGGATCTCTGGTGGAGGGTGGGGGCGTCCATGTCTTCCGGATTGCAGTCGATTCCGCGGTCGAGGAGGAACTCATAGTGGTTGACTTCGCGATAGAGGCCGCGGTTGACTTCGATGCCGGCCAGAACGAGGGGAGCCTTGTCTTCGTTGAGGATGTCGGTGACCCGGGTATCGAGGATCTTGAAGAGTTCACGGGCGAAGGTTTTGGTTGTTTTCTCGTCTCCGGCCGATCCCTGGCCGTGAAAAACGGCGGCACGGCTGCCAATGGCGCCTGCCGGTTGCGTTCCGGTATGAAACTGGAGGTTTTTCTCGAACTGGTCGTACTGGGTAGCTTCTTCGAGTGACTTTGGGATGCCATCTCCGAGGGGGATTTCGCCGATTGAGTAGTGCGAGCCTTGGAGGAGTTTGATACCGCTGAGGCTGAGAAACAGGGCGTAGAAATGTCCATCATCGCTGAGCATCGGGAGGATGGGTTTGACGCGGAATCGTTTTCCGATGGAGATGAACTCGCGCAGTTCCAGCGGCAGGCGATAATAGGTCAGGCTGCCGGGCCGGACGAAAAGGGCCAGGCCGTGGCTCTGATACTGCCAGAATTCACGGTTATCCAGGAGATCGAAAGCAGGCTGGAGGAGTTTTCGAGCATCGGGGGTCCGGAGGCCCATTTCCTCCAATTGTTGGTTGGCCTGCTTGAGGAGGTTCTTCAGCCGAATTGGATTCTGTTCGGCAAGCTTCGGGTCGGTCGGCAGGAACATTGAGATGCAGGTTCCTTGCTGATCCTGGAGAAGTTCTCTCAGGTTCTCCAGCGTGAGAAGGTCCATGTGTTTGTCAGAGAGTTGCATTTAACTGTGTCTCCTTTCCATCCAGAAGGAATGGCTTGCTGGTACTGAGCGATGTGCGCTCCCCGCCTGCAGGGCGTCTCTGACTGCGATCAACGTGTTCTGTGTGCTCTCTTCCTTTATG
>JABMPG010000272.1 GCA_013203855.1 bacterium | reverse complement strand
GTCTGGATCAACACCCACTTCAATCACCCCCGCGAAATCACCCGCACCTCCCGAAATGCCCTGGCCAAACTCGCCAATGCCGGCATCCCCCTTGGCAACCAGACCGTACTCCTTGCTGGCGTCAACGACTGCCCCCGCATCATCCGAGAACTGGTTCATCGCCTTGTCGAAAACCGCGTCCGGCCCTACTACCTCTACCAGTGCGACCTCTCCGAGGGCCTGAACCACTTCCGAACGCCCATCGGCAAGGGCATCGAAATCATGGAGAACCTCATCGGCCACACCAGCGGCTTCGCTGTCCCGACCTACGTAATCGACGCCCCCGGCGGCGGCGGGAAAATCCCCGTCATGCCCAACTACATCATATCCTGGTCCACTAACAAGGTCATCCTCCGCAATTACGAAGGCGTTATCACCACCTACAAGGAACCTGACGCCTACGAATCGCACTTCTGCGACCGAAACTGTCACGACTGCCACCTCCAACTCAACCTCAGCGAAGCCGGAGAAGACCGCAGCTTGGGCATCTCCGGACTCCTTTCCGATCACGAGGAGGCCTACTCTCTCGTCCCCGAGGACACCGACCGAATGCAAAGGAGATCGTAAGGCATGATTCATAACGGCAGATGGAAGAGGGTCCACCGTGCCGCGGAAACCACGAACCCACACAAGATGGCCATCTTTCTCGCGGCTATCCTGCTCTTTCCGCTCCTCATCGGAGTCGGCTGCGAAACACACAGCGAAACCGACCCCTTCACCGTCGCCCTCACAGGCAAGTATCCCCCCTTCAGCTTCTACGACTCCGAAACCGGTGAGCTCACCGGATTCGATGTCGACATCGCCCGCGACATCGCCAACCACCTCGGACGCCCGCTCCAAATCGTCGCCACCGAATGGGACGGCATTCTGCCCGGCCTCCTCGCCGGCAAATACGACGCCATCATCGGATCCATGGCCATCACTCCCGAACGGGAAGAAAAGGTCGATTTCTCCAGCCCCTATTACGTTTCCGGCGCCCAACTCTTCGTTCACGAGCGAAATACTGACCGCTTCAACCAGATAAGCGGCCTCGCAGGCGAAAAGATCGGCGTCGTCCGCGGTGAAACATTTGAGCAGTTCCTCCGCGAAGAACACCCCGAAATCCAGGTCGCCACATACAAAAGTACCGTCGAGATCTTTCAGGAAGTCCGCAATGGCCGCATCGAGGGCTTTGTCACCGACCGCCTCGTCGGACTGTATCAGATCAAGACAGCCGGAATGCCCTTCACCCCCGCCGGACCCCTCCTGTATCAGGAGAGAATGGGAATCCCGGTTCGGCCGGAGGAGGACAACCTCCTCCTGGGAATCAACCGCGCCCTTAGCGCCATGGAAAAGAAAGGCCAGATCGACGCCATCCACACAAAGTGGTTCGGCCGGCCGACCGGAGACCAGACCCAGGCCACCCCTCCGGCGGTGGCCATACAACCGGTTGGAGTCCGTGAATCGAGCGGCATCTCGACAGCCGTCGTTGTCCGACTCCTCGCGCACGGATTCGGCGTCACTCTTTTTGTCGCGATCATCTCCCTGTCGTTCGGCTTCCTCCTCGCCATCCCGGCTGGAATCGTCCTGCACCACGGCCGGAAATACCTCCTCTGGATCGTGCGCGGCGCGGTCGACTTCATCCGAGGAACACCCGTCCTCATTCAACTCTACTTCGTCTATTACGGACTCGGTTCGGAGGAGATAGGACTGAACCTTTCCCCTATCACCGCCGCGATCCTCACCCTGACCATCAACACCGCCGCCTACATGTCCGAGATCGTCCGATCCGGTCTGATGGCCGTCGATCCCGGACAACGCATGGCCGCCCGCGCCCTCGGGCTCAATCGTCGCCAGGTCTTCCACCACGTCGTCTGGCCCCAGGCCTTCCGAGTCGCCATGCCGCCCCTCATGAACTCCACCGTCGCCCTTCTCAAGGATACCGCCCTCATCTCCGTCATCGCCGTAAACGAAGTCATCAGCGCCACCCAATCCATCATCAGTGTCACCTTCGACCCCACCCGCTACTATCTCATCGTCGCGGCTCTGTTCTTCATCTTCACCTTCCCCCTGATGAAACTTGCCGGCATCGTGGAAGCCTCCCTGAAACGAAAGGGATTCGAACATGCTTGAGATAAACAACCTCACCCACATATACGCCAACGGACACAAGGCGCTGGACAACGTACGCATCCAATTCCCCAGCGGGCACATCTTCGCCATCCTCGGCGAAAGCGGATCCGGAAAAACCACTCTGCTCCGCTGCCTTGGGCGCTTCATCCGGCCCACAAAGGGCAACATCACCATCCACGGCAGACCCCTCCGAGAAATCCCCGAAAAAGCCCTGCGCCAGAAACTCGGAATCGTATTTCAGCAGCTCTGCCTCTTCCCCCACATGACCGTTCTCCAAAACATGACACTGGCGCCCCGAAAAGTCCTCGGAATGGACGCGGACCAGGCGGAGGAAAAGGCCGCCGGGATGCTCGAACGCCTCGGAATCTCCCAGACCGCCGAACAGTACCCCGCCCAGATCAGCGGCGGACAAGCTCAACGCGTCGCCATCGCACGCGCCCTCATGCTCGAGCCCGAATACCTCCTCCTCGACGAGCCTACCTCCGCCCTCGATGTCAACATCACCGGCGAGTTCGCCCAGTGGCTCCTCGACCTTCAAGGAGTCACGACATTTGTCGTCGTCACCCACGACTTCCCATTCGCCAGTCACGTCGCCTCGTCCGGAGTCCTCCTCCAGGAAGGCAAAGTGACCGCCGAAGGCGACATGAACGGGATCCTCGAGCAATTCCAGACTCATCCCTTTCTATAGGAATATAAGATGCCCGACAGAATCCAAACCATTGGGAAAAGCCTCATCCAGCACGGCAAGGAGAACGACCGCGTCTACCTCATGAAACTCGACCCGTCCGACCTGCCCGACATCATCGGCCGGATCGACAACCTCGTGCGAGAACACGCCTACACCAAAGTCTTCGCCAAAGTCCCCCGCGACGCGGCTGAGGATTTCCTCGCCTCCGGGTACGAGATAGAGGCCTTTATCCCCCGCTTCTATCGCGGCGAGAAGGACGCCCTCCTCCTCGGGTTCTATCCCAGCGAAGAACGTAGAAAAGACCCCGCCGAATTCCAGAAACTCATCGAGATCATCCAGACCTCCCTCGGCAAACGCGAAAAGAGCAAGCATGACGGCGAGTGTTCTTGGTCTCGTCAAGACTTCCCTCCTTTATCGCGCTCTTGGCTGCGATCGAGGTTTTTTTCTGCCCCCAGGAGG